>DAOVJS010000018.1 GCA_030673105.1 Spirochaetota bacterium | reverse complement strand
TCGGTGACTTTTTAGTTTCTTTTAATATAATATAAGGATATAGGCAAGTAAACTTTCAATTATTATGAAAATTTATTTCTCGCCTATGATTTTATAAATAAAACCAGAGGCAAGTAAACTTTCAATTATTATGAAAATTTATTTCTCGCCTACGGTAAACCATATGTTGGATTTAAATAAGAATTTTAAAAATTCAATAATAGACCTTATCGGACTCCTTGATAAAAATTACCCGAAGAATGCCACAATAGAGCTTGTGGGAAACAGATACAGTTTAAATCATGATGAGAGAATGATCCTTTACAGGGGAGTGTTTGATACACCGGGTGCCGGCAGGAGGAGGGATAAGCGTGTCGATCTTTCCAGGGAGAAAATTGAAAAGCTAATAATTGACGGTTATAATGTTCTCATAACACTTGAAAGCTACCTGAGAGGAAAAACTGTGTTTCGCTCTATGGATGGATATATCAGGGATATATCCGGGCTGTACGGGAACCATACATTCAGCGAATGTACCGGACGGTGTATCGAGTTATTGATCGGTTTTATAAAAACCGGCACAGCCGGTAAAAAGAATGTGCCCTTCGGAGTAAGCATATACCTTGATTCTCCGGTTTCCAGGAGCGGGGAACTTGCGGACTATTTAAGAAAGTGCCTTGAAAATGAAAACATAGAAGCAAAAGTAAGTGTAATAAAAAATCCCGATTCTGCTGTCATTGAGGAAAGCAGCTGTTTCTTATCATCCGCCGCAGCCACCTCCGATACGGTTATTATTGATAGAGTTACACGCTGTGTCGACATACCGGATTATGTTATAAAAAGTGTGTTCCATAAGGAGATACAGGACCTTCAGATGCTCACCCGGATAAAAAAAAATTAAAAAATCACTCATAAAAAATTGAAAATTAATTTATTTACGATATATTTTGATTATAATATATATAATAACACATCCATTAAGTTTAAAATTATTGTATTACCAGTCACCGGACCATCGGCAGGCCTCACATGAATAGTTTTTTATTGTTATTAAAGGATTAATATAGAATGCCCAGTGATATCGAAAGAACAAGAGCAAAAGTAGGCATTGAACGGCTGGATGTTGTTGAGAGAAAAGAGCTGTTCGGCCTATTTATTGATCATGGCGGTAAAATAGTAGGCGAGAGAAAGAAAAAAACGCAGGGACAGCTAATTCGATACAAACGTCAAGAAATGTCAAAAAAGTCGATTGGCAATAAAAAGGGATCACAAAAGGCTAAACAGCCGGCTATAAAACATTTTGAAGCAGATGCGGCAGATAAGAGGCGTATTAAAATATTTCAGACAAATAAAAATGTTAAGCTAATTGATCTTATTATCATTCAGATGAAGGGATTGACAAATAAAGTATTCAGATTCGGAGGCAGAAAGTTTACCAGAAGTTTTGTCACAACTTTTGAGGAACAGATCAGATGGTATTATGAAGAGCTTTATGTCACTCTCAATTCAATTCTGAAAGAGGAAGATCCGGTTATTGATGAGATAAAAAGAATGTCTAAAGGTACAAACAGTATTTTTTTTGAGGTTTTAACACGGCTGAATGCCCTCTACGATGAAAGAGAGTTTCTAACGGTGGCTGAAGCTGTTTCCCGGAAAACGATCCCGGGTGCGATTTATATGAAAGTGTTTAAACAGTTCTTTAAAAAGATCTATATGCTCGCCCAGTTTAAAAATATTTGTAAAATGTATATGGAGATAGCGGTTGAAATTAAAGGCAGGAATAATAAGATCAGCCTTGATATAGTGATGTCGGTAAAGAATCAGCTCGACAAAGATATCGAAGTGCTGCTTGGAGATTTTCTTACCAGGTTTCATATCGTTTTGTGCAGAATGGACCGTTTGTATCATCCGCTCTTTTCCCGGGACCTTGAGAGCTTTCTTGGTGTAAATGAAAAAGATAGAATCGGTTATCTGACCCGGATGGAAAAGAAGAAAAGAATGGAAGAGGTAAAAACAAGAAGGGAGGCTATTAGAAAGATGCGGGAAGGGGTTGTAGAAGAAGTCGAGGAAATAACACTCCCCGAATATGTAGAAAGGGGACTCCCGCTTGTTAAAAATGCAATAGCAAATTATGAAATTAAGCACAGGTATGATTTGGACAGCCCGATAAGAATTCTGGAAAAAAATGACAGGATGTATAATACTGTTACCCTCTTTGAGATATTTAATAGTGAATATTCTTTTATCCTTTCAACGGGTAAGATCTTTTTTAACATTGATTACAGGGAACAGAGAAGGATTAACATAAAAGAAGATTTAAATCATTCATACCTTTTTTTAAGCGAGGCATGGGAAGAGGTTAAAGATTACATTAAAATAGTAAAAGAAATAAAGGATGTAAATGATAATTCAAGAATAAATCAACATCAAAGATTTGTAATGATTGAAATACTTAAGAAAAAAAGGTCGACATCAAGAAGAAATACAACGCAGAAGATAGTGAGTGTAATGAAAACTATAGAAAACATCCTGACCGATATTATTCTGGACTATGATTCAGAAAAAAGGCTGCTGCAAAATCCTGATGAAATCCTTAATTTTGATAAAAATATTGACGGTGAAAAAAGTGTGAATGGAAAAAAGGTTATCGAGGGTATTACTGAAGCGTTCCTGTTTTCAGCGACATTTCCGGTTATTATCGATCCGCATGAACTGGCCCTGTACGATGTTTCGTTTGACACTGATATTGACCGTAGCGATACTTTTGAATTACCAGATTTAAAGGCATCGGTTAACTGATTTTCAGGATAATAACGGATATGATAGTTTTTGATACCCTGATCAGAATCCTTAAAAAGACAGTGCTGCTCTTTTTTATGGTTCTGGTTTCTAATGCGGTGTTTGCCCGGGATTCTGAAGAGCGCGTTGTAAAATCCTTTGATGACATAAGAGTAACAGGGCGCATGGAGGTGCGGCTCGAAAAAGGGAAAAAAGAACGCATTAGAATTGAAGCTGAGGGAATAGAGATCAGTAAAGTGTTTACAGAGCATTCAGGCGGAACATTGAAAATATATATTCAGAGGGGATTTTTAAAAGAGGATATAGATGTAAAGGTGTATGTGACTTATACAAAATTGCGGGAAATTCATTCCAGCGCTCTTGCCAGTATAAAGGGAAAGTCAATTATCAAGGGAGATAAGCTTGTAGTTGATGTAAACAGTAACGGTAAAGCAGAGTTAAAAGTTGATGTAAGCACCATTGATCTGGCAGTTTCGAGTTCCGGTGAACTTGAAATTTCAGGCAGGACCGAAACTCAGAACACAAGAGTAAATACAGGGGGCAAGTTAAAGGCATTTGACCTTGATTGCGACAATACCTATATCAGGGTAAATACAACAGGAACCGGAGAAGTAAGGGCGAATAAATTGCTTGAAGCCACGGTTAACACGGCAGGAAATCTACGAATTAAAGGAAGCCCAGCCAGAGAGATAATCAAAACAGGAACAGGAGGCACCGTAACAAGGCTTGTTGATTAAAGTAATTGTAATTAAAGAAGTTATATTAAAACTGTAAAGGGCTCACGCCGGCGGTCATATTAACACAATGCTCTGCCTGAATATCCAGCCTTCTCTACCATCTGCAAGAGTTATCCGAAGCCATTCTCCCCTGGTCTCGAGAAGTTTTGTTTTAGTGCCTTCATAGAGCACAAACAAAACATCGCTTTCTGCAATGGGGGCACTCAAAACCTCTATTGCCTTTTCTACGACTATTCCCTTTGGGTGCCTTTTTTCATATGAGCGGTAAGAGAATGCCGCGGCCGAAAATATTAAGAAGAGAAGAGCACACGGGATCAGATATTTTTTCAGTGTTTGCCGTTTATAGGGACTGAAGATGTACAGAAAGCAAATCGCGATGAGAAAGGTAAAGAAAAAGGTTTCTATGTACACGAGATTTTTAGCTTTTATATATGAATAAACAATCTTCAAGTATCTGAAAAAACTCTTTATGTACAGAGGAAGTATTCTTTCCTTTATGGACCTTCTCGCGTACTCCAGATTCTCTCTTATATCCCTGTCAAAGGGCTTCAGGGAGAGAGCTTTTTCATAATACAGAACAGCATATCCGATTTCTCCCAGTTTAAAATAAGTGTTGCCGAGATTATAGTACAGATACGGGTTTTTGACTCCTCTCTCGATTAATTCGAGATAGAGGTCCAGAGCGTTTTGAAAGTCACGGGCTGAGTAGTATTCATTAGCGCTGTTATATATATCTTCATCCTGCCGGCCTGTGTTATGTGCGAGTTCCCTCACAGAACTTTGCCCTGAATTATCTGCAGATGCCGTGTCAGGGCCCGGGCCGGGTCTCCCCATACTGGAGAGGGTAAGAAAAAACAGGATAGCTGCAAGACCTTTGTAATTCATCTATTATTACCGCTCCCTTCTGTTAATTTAATAAAACCGGGCTTGCCTCCATATCGGTTACCACAGAGACAGCTTTTTTATATAGAGTATCAACCTTCTGTTTTTCATTCAAGTCCTGTGTGGAAAACTTCAGCATGGTGCACTGCTCTATGATATTCAAAATGCTGTTTTTTACATCTTCTTTAATCGAGAAAAAGCGCTTGAGAACCTCGCTTATATTTTTAATAGTTATTTCCTGCGGGCTTTTTCCGCATTTATGGGCTATATAGGTAGAGAGAGCGCTGTATATAAGATCAACAGCCGCGGCGTAATTGTTCAGGTCAATCGCAGCCTTTGCCTCCTGCAGTATGCCCATGGCCGTGCTCTTGGCTTTTTTCTTTTTGAATAGACTTTCATTCTGTTCAAGTTTCTCTCTTTTTAACCTGGCAAAGAATAGAATACCTATGGCTGCAAGGAGGACGAGATGATAGAAGTAGTAGAAGGGGCTTTTAAAAGGGTCTTTCGGCTGGTTTTTCAGGACCTTTACGTTTCCTTTAATGAAATTGAAACCGCCCTCTGAGAATTCTCTCTTCGACCCAATGATGGGCTTTTCCTGGTATATATCCTTTCCGGTAACATTTATCCTGACCGGCTCAACATTCAGAACAGAGTAACTCCGGGAATTTAAATCAAAATATAAGAAGTCGTTAATTTTTACTTCAAGAACACCACTTTCTTCGGGTATTACGGTGTATTCAAACTTCTTGATTAAGTAAATTTTATCATTTTCCTCAACTCTGTCGCTTTTTGTTTCCGAGAGGTACACCCTTCCGCGCAGGGACAGGTGCAAATCCGGTTCGGTTATTGTGTTAAGGTTTCCGGAGCTCTTCAGTGTAAGGTAGAAGGTTGTGAATTCGCCTGTGTTTACGACGTTTTCGCGTTTTGAAATATTCGCGAAAAGTTCACCGACAATATAGGAAAACTCTCTGTTTGTTTTATTTTCGGGAAGCGGTTTTGCCGTTATTGTTATTTTGTTACTCTCAATGAGAAAATTGTAGGGCCTTCCGAAAAAACTGAATAGATCGTCACTTTTCGCGATAACAGTCGTCTCCAGAACAAGAGGTTGCGGTGAAAATATTCCGGATTCTAATGGAAAGAGCGCGGCTTTTTTAAGCATGGTGGTGCGATAGATTTTTCCCTCGCGGGTCTCCTTTTTATGTTCTAACCTTGTAGCATTATAAATGTCTTCTTTATAAAAACCTGAGAAATCCGGACTATCTCTGAGAGCGATACTATCAATATCAAGCCTTGAAAAGAGTGTGTAAGTCACCAGGAGCTGCTCTCCCTCAAAGATTGTGGAGTTTTCCGGTTTTACAATGATGAATATCTCTTCTTTGAGTTTCAGAACATCAATCTCTAAACCGTCCCCGGGCATGAGAGTTGTACCTTCCGGTTTTAAGTGCCCCTCAACAACAGTAATCGTTATTGGGTCTGTTTTATATTCTTCGCCCTTATATCTGATTGATATTGGTTCTATTGTAAACGTGCCTTTTCTACCCGGTTTAAGGAGATAGGTGTGGGTTATAATTTTTGTGCGTTTTGTTTTACCGTTTACAATTGATATACTGGTCTGGCTTTTTTTGCTTTCGTTTAGTACAGTGAAGTATTTAAAATCAGGGAGGTCGGGTCCTGGAAGCCGTGCCTCGCTTTCCGTGTCGACTGTTACTGTGAGATTGATGGTATCAAGAAGTCCAACTCTTGAAGCGTCAACAATAGCATGCATATTAATTATTTCTTCAGACGAATATGCGTTATACAATACAGCGACCAGAAACGTACATACCAGAGTGAGCTTTAAATTATATTTACCAGTCTTTTTCATTTTGTACTTTATTTATCCTCTGTTTAATAATATCACCGATAATTCTCGTCTGGTCTGTATTGAGCGATTTTATTAACCTTTCGGCTTCTTCCTGTGTGAAATTCTGACCTGTGGAAGCCTCGCCGGCGGAAGGCTTTTCCCGGTCATTTTTATTTGCGGACTGTTCAATCTTTTCCGCGTCCCCATCCTCTTTACCATTGCCCCTTTCATTCTGCTCATTTTCTTTTCCCTTCTGCTCCTTCTCCTGAAGCTTTCTCAGTGTAAGCTCCAGGTTATACTTCATGTTCAGGTTATAGGGGTCTATTTCAAGTCCCTTCATATAACTTTCGGCTGCTTTGCCGTAGTCACCAAGCTGAAAGTAACTGTTCCCGAGGTTGTAATAGATGTCTGATTCTTTCTCATCCCTGTCACCGTACTGTAAAGAATCGGAAAAGGATGCGATGGACTTTATGTAATCCTCCATCTTGTAGTATGCGGCACCGGCGTTGAAAATCGGCTCTGTGGCTTTCCTGTTTTTTTTCTCTCCCTGCAGATAATATTTTAACGCCTCTATGTAAAGCTCGTTTTTATAAAAACGATTTCCCTTTTTTATAAGCGCAGAATAGGATGCCCCCATAACCGTTTGACAGGATGAAAATAGCAACAGAGCAATAAAGACGAAGAAATATTTTTTCATGATTCTCTCCGTTTAGTTTTTACAGTCCTAAAGATGTACAGGAGTAAAAAGAGTATCCCCATAGACAGGGGTATTTGAAATCTTTCTTCATAAACTGTGTACTTCTTTGTTTCCAGCTCCCTTTTTTTCATTGCCTGCACTGTGGATAAAAATTTTCTTATTTCATTCATCCTTTCTCCTGCTTCAAAGTAGTACCCGCCTGTTTTTTCCGCAATCTCTTTTAACAGGCTGTCATCAAGCTTTGAAATAACCACGTTTCCTTCTGAATCTTTCTTATACCCCACTCTTTTACCATTCTCGTCATAGATCGGTATGGGAGCCCCATGTTTCGTTCCTATCCCGATACTGAATATCTTGATTTTCCGTTTTTGTATATCTCTTAGAATCTTAACGTTGTTTTCACCGGTATTTTCTCCATCAGTCAGTAAAAGAAGGAGTGCATACTTGTCTTCCCGGGGTTTTATGGAGTTAAGCGCGACCTCAAGCGGCGCGAAAAGGGATGTTCCGCTGGCGGCCGCGGATTCCAAATTGAGTGAATTAATAAATGTGATGACAGCATCATAATCGTTTGTGAGCGGGCAGAGAACAAACGCGTCTCCTGCGAAAAGTATAAGGCCGACTCTGTCCCCTTTCAGGGATTTAACAAGTTCCAGGGCATTAATTTTCGCCCTGTCAAAACGGTTAGGTTTTATATCTTCCGCTGTCATACTTTTTGACAGGTCGATAGCAACATATATGTCTGAGCCGGTTATTTTCACCGGTTCGAGCCTTGACCCTGCCTGGGGCCTGGCAAAAGAAAAAATGATAAATAAAAACGCGGCGCTGATAAAGAGTCCGTCAAGTCTAAAATTTCCTGAAAGTTCTCTTTTCGAAAACCTTTCAAGGGTATGTAATGTCCCCAGCTCTGTTATTTCCCTGAGCCTTTTTTTGCCAGTCCATACAGTTATGACGTATATTATTGGAACAAGTATTAAAAAATAGAGTATAAATGGTTCTGAAAACCTCATGGTTTATGCTATCCTCACATTACCCGTATCAGGGAATCACCTTTAAATATATTCTGTATATTATGAGATAAAAACAGAATAAAATGGTACCTATAAAAAGTGGAAAAAGAAACCGCTCTCTTACCTTTATAAACTGCTTGATCTCTATTTTGCTCTTTTCAAGCGTGTCGATTTCCGCGTATATCTCCTCCAATTTTTTTGTATCAGTCGCTCTGAAGTATCTTCCGTTTGTTATGCTCGAGATCTGAAGGAGCATTTCTTCATCAATCTGAACGGGGATGGATACGTACCGCTGGCCGAAAGCGGGGTCATCAACGGGATAGGGAGCCTTTCCCATGCTCCCGACCCCGATTGTATAAATTTTGATATTCAGGGCGGCGGCAGCCCGGGCGGCGGTATAGGGGTCGATTTCGCCGCTGTTGTTTATACCATCCGTCAGTAAAATCAGCACTTTACTTTTTCCCTGTCCCCCTACAAGCCGCTTAGAAGCTTCCGCGATGGCATTTCCTATCGCAGTACCATCGGGTATCATTCCTATTTCAATACTGTTGATAAAATTATATAAAATACCGTAGTCAATGGTAAGAGGGCTCTGTGTTATCGCCTTACGGCTGAATACAACAAGTCCGATTTTATCCGTTTTCCTTCCTCTGATAAACTCTTTTGCCACATTATTAGCGGCGCCCAGCCTGTTTGGTTTGAAGTCTTCCGCTTTCATACTGGAAGATATATCGAGTGCAAGGACAATGTCGATTCCCTCGGTAATAAACTTATCCTCTAAATATCCTTTCTGGGGCCGTGCCAGGGCCAGCAGAAGAAAGCCCAGAGAAAGGACAAGTATGATTTTTGAAATATAAAACAGCGCTATACGAAAAGTATTTTTAACGGGAAAAAAAGCTAAAAATGATGTATCAATGGTTCCGCTTTTCTTTTTTTTGTAGCCGTAGTAAAGGAGAAGGGGAATAATGAGTAAACTCCAGAGCACGTGTGGATTTTTAAAAGACATATTGATAAAAACCTCACTGAAGGATTTCATCCTTTTCAGGCATGGAATCCCGGACTTCTTTGATTATGTGAATTGATTCTTCAATGTCTTCTTTTACCCTGTTTTTTTGCGGTTTTCCCCTGGCGAATTTTACCATGTCGCTTGTCTTTAGAATATTCATGAGCCTGGCGGGTATCCTGGTGCCTGTAGACCTTCTAATATGCCTTCCCAGCTCTCTCGTGGTCATCTGAGGCGCGTTGATTCTCAGGATAATTCCAAGGAAATATCTGAAAATATAAGAAATTTTCGAATACGTCTGTTTTGAATCTAATTGATTTCCTTCATGTGCGTTTTTCAGATCAGCAAGTTCGCTCAGTGAATACTGAAAAGGGTCTATGGCCGGCCGGGTTAAGACCTGTTTATGAGTTTTTACCTTTTTCCTTTTAAATATTCTGAGAAGAAAATAAAAGAGTGCGGCAGTACTCAACAGGCAAAGCAGAATTATAGAAACAGTAACCGGTTTTATCCGGGCGGCGTAGGGGGGGGCAATATCTTTCAGCTGCGGACCCGCTCCATTTTTTGGAAGGACTGATAATATAGAAATATTGAGCGCTTCTGTTTTCAATGTGAGGTCGCCGGCTGTTATTTTAAATGGCCGCAGTTTGTAGTTTCCGGTTTGAAAAATAGTGATTGTATAAAAAATAGTGGTTTTATAACTTTTTCCCTTTATTCTCTTCTGCCTGGTGCTGATATTTCTTAAAGTGAAGGGAAGGAAGCTCTCGTTTTCATCGGGAAAAGTAACTTCATTTTTATTATGATATATGGTTAACGCGATATCAATAGGATCTCCAATTGTAATTGGTTTTTCAGTTAATAAAGAAATGGATGCTGAAGGAATTACCATTACTGTGCCGTTTTCTTTCCGGCAGCCTGATATTAAGAATAACATGAGGGCAGTGATAAATATAAAAAAAACAAGTTTATACTTCATTTTATGCATACCTTTAGAGCTTCTGAGCTCTTTTTTGGAAAAACTCAAAGATGGGTTTTATGTAGGGCTTATCGGTTGAGACTTCAATAAAGTCGAGGCCTACCTCTGTAAAGAGTTTTTTCCTCATCATTCTGTTCCGTGTTAAATTCTGTTTATAGGTGCTGCGGATAAAGGGGTCAGCCGTATCGATTAACAGTCCGGCTCCTGTCTCTATATCCTCCAACAGAAAAAGTCCTTTATGATTTATGATGTTCTGTTCCAGCGGATCAATAAAAATAACTGGAATTACATCATGCCGTTTTGCCATCATCTTAAATGATTTTTCATACCCTTCATCGAAGAAATCAGAGAGAATGAAAATAATGACCTTCCTCGTTTGTGTATTATTTATAAAATCGAAAACAGTATTCAGGTCTGTGTTCCCTTTCCGGGGTCTGTAATAAATAAGCTCCCGCAGTATTCTCAACGCATGGGTTTTGTCCTTTTTTGGCGGGATATATTTTTCAACTCTGTCTGTGAAGAGAACAGCACCAACCCTGTCGTTATTCTCAACAGCGGAAAATGAAAAGAGAGCGGCAAGTTCAATCATCATGTCCCGTTTTGTTGAATCCGCTGACCCGAAGAGGGTTGATGAGCTCACATCAAACAGAAGTATGACGGACAGCTCTCTTTCTTCTTCATAGACCTTTACAAAGGGCTTGCCGTACCGGGCTGTGACATTCCAGTCGATTGTACGAACATCATCACCATAGGTATATTCACGGACTTCGCTGAATTCAATACCTCTCCCTTTGAAGACCGAATGGTATTCGCCGGAAAACATCTCATCCACCAGAAGTTTCGTTTTAATATCGATGAGCTTTATCTTCTTTATTATTTCCCTGGGGAGCATTACGGAACCTCGACGCCCATGAATATTTTTTCAATAACATCCTCGGTAGTAATATCTTCCGCCTGGGCCTCATAGGTGAGGATCAGCCTGTGCCTTAAAATGTCGTATCCGACATCCCGGACATCATCGGGAATCACATACCCTCTTCCGTTCAGAAAGGCATTTGCCTTGGATGCCATTTTAAGGTGGAGTGATGCTCTGGGGCTTACACCATAAGAGACAAGGTCCTGTATCTCGGCAAGCTCATATTCTTCGGGGTTTCTTGAAGCGAAAGCGATATCAACGATGTACCTTTCGATCTTTTCATCCATATAGATCGTATGCACGACACTCCGGGCCCTTTCAAGGTCCTTTTTACTCAATACCGGAGATACTTCCGGGGGCGATCCCGAGCCATGAATTTTCAGAATGGCATGTTCTTCTTCTTTTGAAGGGTAGTCCAATTTTATTTTCATCATAAAGCGGTCAATCTGAGCCTCCGGAAGCGGGTAGGTTCCATGATGCTCGATCGGGTTCTGTGTGGCAATCACAAGAAAGGTGCTGTCGAGCCTGAATGTTTTATCACCAATAGTGACCTGCCTCTCCTGCATTGCCTCCAGAAGCGCGCTCTGGGTTTTTGCCGGTGCCCTGTTAATCTCATCCGCGAGTATTATCGAAGAGAAAATAGGGCCTTTCTTAACCTGAAAACCACCGGTTTTCTGGTTATAGATCATTGTACCGATGAGGTCAGCGGGGAGCATATCGGGGGTAAACTGTATCCTTTTGAATTCAGTGCTCAGCGCCCTTGCAAGGGTGCTGACAGTCAGGGTTTTCGCTAGCCCGGGGACTCCTTCAATCAGTATGTGCCCGTTTGAGAGGAGGCCTATTAATATCTTATTAATCATGTCCTCCTGGCCTATGATTACTTTTCCGATCTCGGTCTTTAAAGGAACCAGTATCCGGCTTTCTTTCGCGATCTGTTCCTGAACTGCCTGTATCTCATAATCCATTGTTATCTCCTATTGTACTATCTTCAATTGTCAATTGTTCAAATCAAAGGGTAATCTCCAGCCCCCGTTTCGCAATCTCAACACTTTTTTTAAAAGACTTTTTTGCCTCCCCCATGCTTGTGTTTTTATCATATTCCGGCCATATATGAGTAAGAATAAGTTTGTTTGCATCCGCCTCTTTTGCAAGCTGTCCGGCCTGTTCAGCAGTCATGTGACCGAGATTTTCAAGTTCCATATCCGGGCTCTGTAGAGTGGCGTCTGCAATAAGGATGTCGGCATTCCGGCTGAATGATACGAGCCCATCAAAGTAACCGGTGTCGGCAGTATAAACGACTGTTTTATTTAAAGATCCTTTGCCTGTTTTAATGGCTGGACACTCAAACCTCATTGCGTAGGTGTCAAGCGGATGGTCCGTCTTTTTAAAGCTCACGGTCATGCCGTCCAGTTTCAGGTTTAAGCTTTCTGAAATTTCTGTTATTGCAAACTCTTTTTTTATGGCATCCTTTATAAACTTAAAGGTCTTTTTTGGACTTTTCGGCATATATATTGGGAGGGAGGGCTTCATGTAGCCATCTCTCTGCGCGGTGTAAATCGCGTATCTAAGGGTATATATGTCCGACACATGATCCGCGTGGAGGTGAGAGATGAAGATGCCGTTAATGTCCCGATAGCTTATGTAGTTCTGAAGATAGGATACGCAGCCTGGTCCGGTATCTATAAGGTAGTTTTTCCCGTTTTCAGAGAGAAAATAGGATGAACATCCATCGTTTTTCCCTGAAAATGCGGCACTTGTTCCAAGAACAATTATTTTCATAGGATCTGCCATATTTTCATAAAAAAAGTCCGGTTAAACAGTTAACCTGTAACCGACATATTTTGTGTCCCTGTAGGGGAATTTCTTTACATAGATTGTCACATTCTTGACACTGTAATTTATTTTAATATGATGAGCTACCCTTTCTGCGACTGTTTCTATCAGGTTAAATGTACCGGTTTTTAAAATATTTTTAACATCAGTTTTTATATTGGAATAGTTAATCGTATTATCAATAGAATCTTTGATTGAGCCGGACCTTTTTTCAGGTTCAATATAAACGCTTACCAGTATTTTTTGTTTCTTTGCCCTTTCTTTCTCAGAAATACCAACATGAGAATAAACCTTGATTTCTTCAAGAATTATTTTTTCCATACACCTAGAATATAATACCAGCCTCAATAATTTTGATAGAAGAAAAAAGTGTTGCAATGTGTGATATTTTTTATTATGCTTTATTAAGGAAAAAAAGGGGGAGATAGATGGATATAAAAGTTGCCGATAGTGATGGGATAACAACGGTTACCATCGGGGGGGATATTTATTTAGAGCAGGCTGACGAGCTGCTGGAGATATTCAATTCTATTATCGATAAAGGCCCAAAAGAAGTGATAATCGATATTGCAGGGTTGAAATCAATTACAAGTTCCGGAATAGGCAAGATAGTGCTTCTATATAAAGGTTTAAATAAAAAAAATGGTAAAATAAAAATCGTCGGTGTAAATGATACTATCATGCAGATTTTTAAGATTGTTAAACTTAATAAGTTGGTTGAAATAGTAGAAGCTTAAATTAACGACCCCTTTGTTTTCTCAAAAAAGTAATTTTATATTAAATAAAGACTTTTCTTTCTTTTGAAGTGTGTTATAATAAATTTAATAACGTATAACTGTCTTACTTAATTGCTGCATGCTTAACCGGTAAAGGGATTTAGAATGATCTGGAACAAGAGAAGGAGAAGGGTGGGGAAACATGACATATCGTCTGTTCTGAAATCATGGGAATATGACATGAGACAGGACATGATGGTAAGGCGCGTGGCGGGCAGGGATGGCAGGATAAAGATACAGATGCGTCTCGACCTTGGAATTCTTCAAATGGAAGAAGAAGGCCGGCCGGATGGTAAGAGGCCTCATGGGAAAGAATCCCTTCTTAGCTATTTTGAAAACATCACGGTTAAAATGCTGAAAAAGTATGGAACAGCAGCTGATTTTACCCTTGACAAAGATGACTGCTATGCTTTGCAGCAGGAGGGCGTTCAATTCTACTATAGGTACCTCTGTTTCTTTCAGCTGGGGGATTATAAAAGGGCGGAGAGGGATACTGCTCGAAACCTGAGACTTTTCGATTTTGTTAAGAGATTTGCGTCTGATAAGCATAATATTGAAGAGTTTGAACAGTATCGACCTTATGTAATGATGATGAACACACGCGCGAAGGTTTTAGGCGCTTTAAAATCGAAAGATACCACAAGAGCTGTTAGTGAAATAAATCAGGGTATAAATAAAATTGAAACTGTGTACGAAAGCGACAGCTTGGAGATCGACCATTCTGAGACTGAAATCGCCTTCCTAAAAAATTGGGCCGATGAAATTATTAAAAGATATACTCCTACAAAGAAACAGCGGCTCTTTGAAGAATTACACACTGCAGTGAAAAACGAAGAGTTTGAAAGGGCGGCTAAAATAAGGGATAAAATCAATAGAATGAAGGGGTAGAACGGCAGCTAACCAGCGGCCTTTCTGAACCCGGTATTTAAAAGAGTTAAATCGATAGGGTAATCATCTCAGGTCTCTTTCCTTCCTGAATCTCATGTAATAGATATCTCTTCCTTCTTCTGTGTATTTTTCCTGAAACAGTGTTTTCGGGCATGAATGGGGAGAGCTCGAATATCCATTCCTGTAAATATTAGTGAATCCTCTATCTTTTCGAAACTCATCCAATATCCGGTTCCTGTATTCATGATAATCTGTTGCCAGTGTCACCATACCGCCCGGTACCAGACGGATCTTAAGCATATTTATAAATGCCGCCGTCAGGAGCCTGTGCTTGCGATGCCGTTGTTTCGGCCATGGATCGGGAAACAGAATTATGAATTCTTCTACAGTATTTTCATATAAGAATTCCCACACAAATCTGCGGGCGTCACCTTTAAATACCACAATATTTTTTAAGCCCCTCTTTTCAATCTTTGAATAAAATTTTTTGGCCCTGCCTGTAAGGAGGTCCGTCCCAATATAATTGTTATCAGGGTATTTTAAGGCGCGTTCCACAAGGAAGTGACCATTTCCTGATCCGATTTCGACAATGAGAGAATTATTGTTGTGAAAAATATTAGCAAAAAAGGCCTTCATTTCATCAATGCTTGCAGGTGGAAGCGTATCGCTAATGTAAAAAATGGAGCCCATAATCAACCTGTAAAAAAAAACCATAATTTAAAATATTTACTTGATATTATTTAAAATATACAATTAAATGGAGGTATTATGGAATGAAACTGTTATTCTAAGGGATAATTTATATGCCTGAAAAACTGTTAATCACAAATTGCCGGCTGTTCAATTCCAGAGGCAACCTGGACAAGGTGTCAATATTGATTAATAGGGGTATTATTGAAGAGATAGGGAAGAGAGGTAAAAGTAATACAGCCGGTGCTGTTCTGAACGCTGAAAACCGGATCATTGCTCCGGGTTTTATTGATATCCACATTCAGGGGGCTGGCGGCGCCGATGTGCTTGACGGCACTGTAGAATCGCTTAAAACAATATCAAAAACATGCGCCGGTTTTGGAACGACCAGTTTTATCGCGACAACTGTATACCGCCCTGGCGGAGACAACCGGCATTTAAATATTACCGCTGAAAACACAGGGAAGGACCTTGGAGGCGCCCAACTTCTCGGGACTCATCTTGAAGGTCCTTTTATATCTCACGAGAAAAGAGGTATGATATTACCCGGATGTGTATGCGCGCCATCAATACGGATTTTTAATGATATTCAGAGCCATTTAAATGATACGTTAAAAATCATGACAATCGCTCCTGAACTTGACGGGGGTCTGGACATCATTAAACGTCTCGCGGGTTCCGGAAAAATCGCGTCGTTCGGCCATTCAAATGCTACATATGAAGAAACTCTGAAAGGCATCGGGGCCGGTATTTCACATGTTACCCATTTATTTAACGCGATGCCTTCACTTCATCACCGCGCTCCCGGCCCCCTGCTGGCTATATTTAAAACAGAAAAGCTGAGTGTGCAGGTTATTCCCGATGGTGTTCATATTCATCCCCGAATTTTAAAGTTTACTTTTGAGCTTATCGATGGGGACCGCTGCATACCCATCACAGACGGCATGAGGGACATGGGTCTCCCGGACGGTGTGTATGTCTATAATGGTGTAAAATACGAGTCCAAAAATGGAACATCCAGGTATTTTGACGGCACTCTGATCGGCACGTCCCTTGGTCTCATTCAACTTTTGTTGAGGCTTATGGAATTCACCAACTGTTCACTCGACTATGCGATTAAGACTGTTACGGAGAATCCGGCAAGGGCCCTTGGTATCGACGACAGGAAGGGAACAATTGCCGTCGGAAAAGATGCTGATCTTGTTATACTGGACCATGATTATTCCATCTGGTCAACAATAGCCGGTGGGAAAGTTGTATTTAAAAAAATATAGAGGGAATCAGGCTTTATGGAATGTTCAAATATTAATATCATAGGGAGGGAAAGTTATGCCGGACAGCGTTTACAAGGTTATTGAGCTTATAGGGACAAGTGAGGTTTCCTGGGAGGATGCCGCTAAAAGAGCCGTTGAAACCGCAGGTAAAAGTTTGAAAAATTTGAGAATAGCGGAGATCGGCAAACTGGATATGAAGGTTGAGAACGGCCGCGTGGTCGCGTACCGCGCCAGAGTTAATCTGTCCTTTAAGGTGGAATCTATCGCTTAGAAACACCAGGATATTCAGGTTACGGCTTTATCCATAATATGCCGGTATTTACATACCGGCAGGTGCCGGTCTTACTCCCGCCCGCGGTTATTGATTGATATTTCTCCGCGCGTATTCCCTGGCCTGGAACATAAGTGCCTGAAGCTTTGTATCGATACTTGTATCTTCCTGGCCGTCATAGGCCAGGTTTATCCACGGGATATTGTTAAAATCCTTACGGAAAACAGGTGTAACTGCAGTTGTAAATGTCTCAGGCATGCATGTAAAGGGCATGATGTTCACTACCCCGGAGATACCGGTCTCAATATATTTTACATGGCTCCCAAGAACAAGGGCGGGCTGTCCGTCGTAACTTTTGTCTACATATGGTGAGCAAAGCTCCAGCATCTCCTCAAGATGCACGTCCCTGAACATATCCACATCATTTTTAACAAGATTGGCCAATTTTCTTTCAATGGATTGCTGATATGCCCATTGAATTCTTGATTTTAATATTCCCATGATATTTCCGGACCAGATGCTGTCTCTCCGGTAGCGGTAAGTGGAGTAGGTAATCCATTCACGTAAAGGAGTAACCATCGTTTCAGCGCCGAGCTTTTCAAGTTTTTGCACAATAAACCCGTTGCAGTAAGGATTGTCACGCATAAATATCTCGCCTGTGACGGATATTATCGGCTTTCTCGGGCCTACCGTAACAGGGATTTTCCTGAATGCCCCCGCAGTCCTCACCAGCACATCACCAATATCCTTTGCCCCGTTTTCCATGGATATTTCGAGCTCATGGAGATATTTTTTATATGTTCTTTCGCTTTCGCCTTCGTTTATTTCGTAGGGCCTCTTTTCCTGAATAAACTTTTTTAATAAATCTGATGCAACCAGGCCTTTCCATGCGAGAGCCCGGAATTTGGTGCCATGGCCCTGAGAAAGGTCCTCATAGGAATTATCATTTCCAGGTGACACAATCTCCACATCTGTAAATCCAAGATGGTCGAATAATATCCTCTGCAGCCTGTTGTACTGGCCGAAACGGCATGGGCCGTTATGATCGGGCATGAAGAAACTGGCCTTTTCCGGTTCGAACCCCGGCTCAAGAATTTTTTTAAGAAAATCACCTGTGGTACATATTAACGGAAAGCATTCTTTTGAAGATGTATATCTCCTGCCGAGTTCCAGTGTCTTCTCATCCGAAGGTGGCAGAACCTCGGATTTGGCCCCGAAGTGCCTCGATGCCGCGGACATCATATAGGCATGATCGCACATGTAGGGGAAGTATAAAACCCTGTCTTTTTCGAAGTGGCCCTTCATAGCACCGGGCATAAGGCCTCTCTCAACTTTCTTTTCCGTGAGCCTGCTGCTTCGCAGGCTGTCCAGAAATGCCTCACAGCGGGTTATCATTCCCGCGTCGGCGCTGTGTTCATCGACCTCAAGCTGTAAATAGGGTTTGCCTTTCAGTTCCTCCCTCACGAAATGGTTTAAAAAGGAGTCCGGGCCGCATCTGAAATTTCCAAGATATACTGCGTTAAGCTTCTCATTCCTGGCGATTATTCTTGCCGCTGCGAGTATTTTTCTACCATTGGGCCAGTACATCATACTGTAATCGTTAAATATGTTTTCCTTACTGAGCGGTAGAAAGTCAATCGGTATTGGGAGAACATCAAGATTTATGAGTTTTTCGACAAGACGGAGGTTCAGTTCAGGATCACTCGTGTTGTACGGCCTGCCTATGATAACTGCCGCTACTCTGCCTTCCGGTAGATTCTCCAGAATTTCCCGTCCCCTGTTTTCAACCTTCCTCTCAAAAGCTGTCTGAGCCCTGTCCGCTTTTTTAACCGCGCCAATTGTCCTGGACTTTGAAATGCCGAACTTCTCATTCATGAATGATGAAATCTCTTTGTTTAAAACCCTCCCGAAGTACTTAAAATGGAGTGCCGGAATCAGGAGCTTCTTTTCTGCTTCACTGCCCCTCAGACCCGCTCTTGCCATGTACGGGAATGTCTGCACCCATGGGCAGTTATAATTTTTAGTGGGATTATCTTTGCCGGCTTTTGAGTCAACGATAGAAGGCAGGAAGATATAATCCACATTTTTGTCAAGCAGATCAAATACGTGGCCGTGCATCACTTCACATGGAAAGCATGTCTCAGCCTGGAGCTTCTCCAGAGACTTCATAATGAGCCGGCGGTTGGTGGGGCTTGAAAGGACTACCCGAAAACCAAGCTCTTCAAAAAAGGTACGCCAGAATGGAAATTGCTGATAAAATACCATCAGGCCGCTCGGGATGCCGATGGTAACCCGGTCATCCGGCGGTTCTTCTTTATAATCTCCAATAAGCATATTCAAACGATCTTCGAACAGGTTCGGAATGTCCTTTCCTTTGCCTTTTCTATCTTCAACTTCATACTTCTCGCACCTTCCCCCGTAGAAAAGCGGCTTTTTCTCTCCTTCAATCCTTACCCTCCGGATTTCGCACTGATTGGAACAGCCTTTACAAGTAAACTTATCAATTGAATAGGATTTCGTACCTATAGTAAATCCTTTAAATTTTGTTTTTTTATCTTTTACAGTATCTCTCGCTAGCATTGCCGCGCCGATTGCGCCTGTGACATCAAAATGAGGCGGCACGATGATCGGTTTGCCGGTCACTTTTTCAAACGCGGCAATAACGGATTTGTTATTCGTAACCCCCCCCTGAAAAAATATCCTTGTCCCGATCCGTTTTTTCCCGACAACCTTCTGGATATAATTGTACACTATGGAGTAGGCAAGGCCGCTTATCAGGTTCTCCTTTTTTTCACCCGACTGCTGGTGCGCGTTGAGGTCGGATTCCATGAATACTGTGCATCTGTCGCCGAGCCGGGAGGGCGCGCTCGAGCCCAGTGCTATATCGCCGAAGGCTTTGATATCTATATCAAGTTTTTCCGCCTGTTCTTCTAAAAACGACCCTGTTCCAGCCGCACAGACCTTGTTCATCTCAAAGTCAACCACTACACCGTTATCAATGCTGATAAATTTCGAATCCTGTCCGCCGATTTCGAATACTGTATCAACGGTTGGATCGTATGCTATTGCTGCTGTTGCCTGGGCGGTAATTTCATTTTGAATAGTGTCAGCGCCGATAAAATCGCCGGTCAGGTACCGTCCCGATCCGGTTGTACCTGCAGCCTTTACTGTAACCCGGTCACCAACTTCATCGTATATTTCGGAAAGGCCTTTTTTTATAGCCTCAAGGGGCCGTGAGGCAGTCGGTAGATACCTTCTCGCCACAACATTATTTTCATCATCTATTAATACTACATTTGTGCTGAGAGAACCCACATCCAATCCCAGGCAGACTTCAAGCTTTTCTTTACCTGCTATTTTAAGGACTACGTTTTTATGTGCTGTAGCAGGGGGATTCAGAACAAGGGGCTCTAAATGCTCCCTTTCGGTTTTGGAATCGACAAGATACTCATCGAGGTATTGCAGGCCCTTGAAAGAACTTTTATTTTCCGGCGGATTATTAAGGATATGGTATACTGCTC
>DAOVJS010000040.1 GCA_030673105.1 Spirochaetota bacterium | reverse complement strand
CTTTTTACAAAGCATTTTATACCCCGGATTATTTTCTTAAATGTAGAATACAACACCTCTTGTACTTTCTTCTGTTCTAATATCGGTGAAATAATTATCAACTTAACGAGGGTTTTTTTAAAAATCCATTTCCATTTAGGCACAATAGGTAGAGCTAGGAGCCTGTATAATATATTGCATTAAATGCATATAAGGTAGAAACAATACTGGAAATTTAGACGGCTATTCAGTGAAAGGTATAGCAAAAGGAGGGAAATTTTTTATGGAGCCTCCGGAGGGCGTATAATCATTGCCTACAAATCCCCAAAATATTCCTTTGATAAAATCTCTAAAAACCTGTCACCCCCTTTAACTCTTTCAAGGACTTTTTGAATAAAGGCTTTCGAACTGGCGGGATCCTGCTTGTAATTATTAATTAATTCCTCGGCCTCTTTACTCTCCGATAAAATGTAATTTATGAATGTTGAAAGCGGAACCATGCCTCTCCGGGCGTTTAACCAGTTGTATACTTCATCATCAATTGTAATGTTGATCTTCACCTTATTCATATACTGCTCCCGGCATTTATATGATAAATACTACCATATAAACAATTTGCTGTCAATATATTTTTATAGACAAAAAAGCGGGGTAATAGAGCGGGTTAGTAAAGCCACGCCGGGTTATACCTATTCTTCTATATTCTCATTTTTCATAAATCTGAATATGATCTCCCCCTTCTTTTTGTATCCCAGCTCCCTGGCAAAAGATTCAATATAGGACTTATCACTCCTCAACTTTTCAATCTCCCACTCCATCACTTTACTATCCTGTTCAAGTGTTTGTATTTCTGTTTTTAGAATGTAAAGCTCCCGGCTTGCTTTCATTCTGTTTTTTATTCCGCCATTACCATTAATAATTATATACCCGACCCAGAAAGCAAAAAGTAAAAACATTGCCAGGAAGGCTGAGTTAAATATATTTACCGTAATCTTTCTCACTATAAAAAATCTAACGTCACAAATTCATAATAACTTTAGAATAAACATATTACGCTGGAGCAAGCGGATATCACTTTTTACTGCAGGTCTCATCCTCTGGAATTTCCAGTATATTCATATGGGTTCAGAACAAACGGATATCACCGCTGCCCCTTATAACCCATTTATAAGTTGTGAGGTCCTTGATCCCCATCGGGCCCCGCGCATGGAGTTTATCAGTACTTATACCGATTTCTGAGCCCAGACCAAAAACACCACCATCACTCAACCTTGTCGATGAATTCACCGTTACTACCGCGGAATCAACCATTTGAACAAATATCCGGATGTTCTCAACATCCCCGGAAATAATCCCATCGGTGTGATTACTTCCGTACTTTTCAATATGCGTTACAGCTTCATCTATTGAATCCACCACCTTAATTGCGAGCACTAAATCAAGATACTCTGTAAAGTAATCATCCTCATTGGCGCTTTCTATGCCGGGCAAAATCTTCTTTGTGCGGTCACACCCTCTGAGCTCAACATCCTGCAGTTTTTTCTTCACCATTGGTAAAAATTGTTCACTAACATTTTCATTCACCAGGAGAGTTTCCAGCGCGTTACAGGTCCCGGGCCTCTGCATTTTTGAGTTGTACACCACCTTCAGAGCCATGTTAAGATCGCACCCTGCATCTATGTAGAGATGACACACTCCCTTATAGTGTTTTATAACAGGGACTGTGGCTTCACTTACGACTCTCTCTATCAGAGATTTTCCCCCCCGTGGTATTACAACGTCGACATTTCCGGACTGTTTTACGAGCCAGCTCACGCTCTCATGCCCGCCTTTTTCAACATACTGAACAGCATCCGCGCTAATTCCCGCCTCCTCTAACGCTTCCCGTATGATTTCTGTTAAAGCCCTGCTGCTTTCCACGGCATCTCTTCCCCCTCGAAGGATGACAGAATTTCCTGATTTAAGACAAAGCGCGGCTGCATCGACCGTGACATTGGGGCGCGATTCATAAATAACACATATAACACCGATCGGAATTCTGACCTTCTCCAGAATAAATCCCTGGGGACGCCTTACTCCTGTAACTTCCCCCACAGGATCTTCCAGAGCCATTATTTCCCTGACCGACTTTATCATATCGTCAATACGCCTATCGCCAAGAAAAAGTCTATCCAGAAAAGCTTTTGAAAGTCCCGCTTTTTTTGCATTCTCACAATCAATCCTGTTTGATTCAACTACAGATTCTCTTTTTTTATCAAGAAGATTAGTGACATTGCCCAGCGCCCTATTCTTTTGATCCGCTTCAACCGATCTAAGTAAAATCGATGATTTTTTAGCCCTTCTTGATATATCTTCAATATAGGACCGGACATCCATCGCTCCCCCCTGTCCAATTAAATTAAAATAACCATATTATCGCGGTGCACGACCTCTTCAAAATATGTATCTACACCGAGTACTTCAGGAATTTTTTTTGTGTTTAATCCCTTAATGAGATTTAGTTCTTCACTTGAAAAGTTTGTCAGTCCTCTCGCTATATCAGTAAAATCTTCATTCTGGATAGTAACGTTACCTCCGACATCGAACCGGCCGATCACTTCTCTGATGCCTACAGGAAGAAGTGACTTCTTTTCTTTTACAATCGCGGCTTCCCCTCCCCTGTCAATAATAATCCTTCCTTCAACATTCGGATTAAATGCAATCCACTTCTTTTTTCCCCGAATCCTTTTCGTCGAAGGAACACAGAAGGTACCAAGCTCTTTCCCTTCCAGAAGCTCTTTCAGGTTGACCTTCTTACCGTTTGCGATTACGACTCCTACACCGCTTTTTGTCGCAATTTCCGCTGCCTTGAGCTTTGATTCCATACCACCGGAAGAAAAATGTGAACCCTTTCCTTTTGCCGCATTTTTTACTTCGTTATCTATCTTCGGGATTTCTTTTATTATTCTGGCACCCGGCTCAAGGTTTGGATTTTTATCATACACACCGTCAATATCTGTTAATATTAAAAGCAAATCCGCATCAATCATGATTGCCAGATGAGCGGCCAGGAGATCATTATCGCCGAACCTTATCTCCGCGTAGGTAACAGAATCATTCTCATTAACAATTGGAATCGATTTGAAGGACCATAGAGTAAAGATCGTGTTACGTATGTTCAAATATTTCTTTCTATTTTGTATATCTTCATACGCGATAAGTATCTGCGCGGGTTCATATTTACTCTTCCGGAACTCTGCTTCGTACGCGTGCATCAGGCCGCTCTGTCCTAATGAAGCTGCCGCCTGTAATAGATTAATTTCCCCGGGGCGCGTCTTCAACCCCATTCTGTTCAGGCCCAGAGCAATAGCGCCTGAACTCACAACAATGAACTTCCTCTCATTGTCGATTAATTCTGAAATCTGTCTCACGATAGATCTGACAACAGATACAGCAATTGTATTATCATTCTCAGTTAAAACCCTCGTTCCGATCTTTATTACTACCCTGTGGGCATTTTTTACATACTCTCTTGACACTGCGGTAACCTTATTTTTTAAACATGATCAGAAAACCCGGTAACTATCCTGTTGGTGTGCCTGATAATCTGACCTGTGGTTTCTTCAAACTGCCTTTTATGCTTATATCAAGTTTTCCACCGGCAGATATTGAATCCAGAATGCCTTTTAAATTTATATACTGTCTGAAGAATTGATTTGACAGTTCAATAATTATACGTCCATCAATTGTTTTATAATTCATCTCTCCTGATATTACAGAGGTAAACAGATCGCTCCTGATTGAGCCTCTTTCAAATGTAAAATTTCCATTTTTTTTCCTGAGCAGGATGTCCGTTTCAGGAATCTTGAAGGATAAAAATTCAAATCCTGCCAGGGTAAGTCTATTGATCTCGGCCCCCTGCATCTTCAGGCCGATGAAATCAACAGCATTCTTATCTCCCTCTTTGAGCAGAGGGACCAGCTTGAAGCCGGAAACAACGGTTACCTGCGCTTTTGACAAATCCAAATAATTACTTTTAACATATATGCCGCTCCCGGCTATCTCAGCATTCTTTGATTTTGAAAAGCGTATCAATTTGAGACGAAAAAGTATACTATCGATATGAACAGTAAATGATCCATCCTCACTGACCAGACGCACATCCTTAAAAAATAGTTTGAATGGATAACGATATTTAACTTTCTGCACATTGAGGTTAACAGCATAATGATCTGTTAAATATAAGTCAATTCGCTTTATAACAGAATCATAGGGGAAGTTGTACAGCACAAAAATAGAGAGGAGTAAAAGCGATGCGATTGAGAGAGCAATAATAATGCTGATTTTTTTTAAATTTATCATCACTAACCTGCCATTGGCAATAGCGTAAAATTTCTTTAAAGCTTATTCAGCAATATTAATAACCCTGAATAATCCTAATGCTCAGCTTTCTTTTATGTAAACCCTGAACCGGCTGTCCTTCTGCTTTCTTCTGTCATAAGCACGGATTGGAATAAAAGATAAAAAAAGAGAGACAATAGCGACAGCCGCAGGAAACAGTTCGCCTTTTAACCTGAGATGAAGCAAAGAGCCTGCAAACTTTCCCAGATAGTATCCGAGGATCAGCCCAAAAAGCGGCAGGATATATAGAATGGCTGCCGATTTGACAACGGTGCCCGGCTGGATTGAAAGGGTAACCTTTTCACCTTTCTTAACAGGCTTTTTCATAAAAGCAACGACAACCATTTCGGTTGAAGAAACCTGTTCGCAGAGATTACACTTCTTACAGGCCTTATTCGCCTTTATTTTCACAGTTGCACTGTTGCCGTGGACAGGTATTACCTCACCTTCCTCTCCATTTATTCCTTTTATGAACATATACTATACCGGACTAATTTCTATTTACTGGTACCAGCTTTTTTTTCTTCAAACGCTTCTAACTGTATTTTTTCTTTAAATTCATCCTCATATCCTGAAACGGGCTTTGACACCCTTATAACCTTTGTCGGACATCTTCGAATTGATCCCACAGGAGCTTTATTTACCTCATGGTCTACAACCGCAAGATTGTCGATTACCTTAACCGCGCCGGTTTCATCGTCCTTTTCACAGAGTTTACAGGCGATGCAGCCGACCTTGCATGCTTTTTTTGCAACAGGGCCCTTATCAAACGACCTGCAGTATACATGAACAACCTCATCATAGCCTGTAAGACCTATAATATTTCTGGGGCAGGCTTTTACACATTCTCCGCATCCCGTGCATTTATTCAGGTCGACTACCGGAAGGCCGTTCTCATCCATATGAATAGCGTCAAAAGAACATACTTCACAGCAATCTCCAAAACCAATGCAGGAATACAAACAGGCCTTTTCACCTCCAATAAGATTGGCCGATATACAGGTTCTTATCCCGTTATAGACCTTATCCATTACGGTTTCCTTAATTCCGCCGCTGCAGAACACCCGGGCAACTGTCGGTGACACAGATACAGCTTCGTCAAGACCAAGAAGCTCTGTCAGCTTTCTGGCGACATCAATTCCTCCCGGCTTGCATCCGTCAACTGAGACTTTTCCCGCGGCAATTGCTGAAGCAAAAGCTCCGCATCCGGCAAATCCGCAAGCTCCGCAATTAGCACCGGGCAGCATCTCCAGTGCCTTTTCAACCCGTGGATCTTCCTTTACTGCCAGTTTTTTATCAGCAACGGCAAGTATGACTGCCAGGATTAAACCAACACCCCCCATACTGGCTAAAGACACAAACAAAATTGTGATTCCCATGTGAACTCCTAACCCGACCTGTTTAGTTTCATAAATAAGCTATGCTGAAATCAGCCCCGCAAAGCCCATGAACGCGAGCGCCAGTAATCCTGCAATTATCAGAGTAATGGCGGCTCCTTTAAGCGACTCCGGCACATCAGCCAGGTCGAGCTCTTCCCTGATACCTGCCATTACCACGAGTGCCAGTGTAAAACCAATTCCGGCACCAA
This sequence comes from Spirochaetota bacterium, assembly GCA_030673105.1. GTDB lineage: Bacteria > Spirochaetota > B62-G9 > B62-G9 > DRHN01 > DRHN01. The sequence goes on along the minus strand of DAOVJS010000040.1, from coordinate 8,439 downwards.
TCCCGAAAACAATATTTTCAATAAATGAATAGTCTCTTAAAGCGCCGAAAAGAGCCAGCCCCAGAATCGCACAATTGGTAGTTATCAAAGGCAGATAAATTCCAAGCGCATCATAGAGTGTTTTGCTTGTCTTTCTAATGAACATCTCCACGAACTGTACCAGGGATGCGATAACAATGATATAGGAAACGTACTCGAGGAACGGTACATTTAAAGCTATTAAAATATACCTGTTAATCAGCCACGTGATCGCGGCCGAAAGTGTAAGCACAAAAGTCACCGCGAACCCCATGCTTACTGCAGACTCTATTCTGTCCGATACACCAATAAAAGGACAGATCCCGAGAAAATAAGACAGTACAAAGTTATTTACCAGAACAGCGGATATGAAAATAAGAATTACTTCCACAGAAAACCTCCGTTTCTTATAAATTGTGCATTCTCAATACTTTTTTCTCTCCTTCATCTTTCTATCGATTAAATTTTTCGCACCGAGCATGAACCCGAGGGTAATAAAAGCTCCCGGGGGGAGCAGCATTATCACCCAGGGCTCGAAGCCTTCACCCAGGACACTCATGCCGAAAAAGGTTCTCATGCCGAGTATTTCTCGTATTCCACCAAGAAAAACCAGAGTAACAGTAAAACCGAAGCTCACTCCCAGCGCGTCAACCAGAGAGAGCCATACACTGTTTCTGGAAGCAAAGGCTTCGGCCCTTCCAAGAATAATGCAGTTTACAACAATTAGAGGGATGAAGGGGCCAAGGGCCTTACTTAAATCGAGTAAAAACGCCTTCAGAAATAGATCCACCATGGTTACGAATGTAGCAATTATCACGACAAATGTCGCTATCCTTACCTGTTTAGGCACGATGTTTCGAACGAGCGACACGATGACGCTGGAACCTGTCATCACAAACACTACCGCAAGCCCCATGGTAAGCCCGTTAATTGCTGATGTCGTAACCGCCAGCGTCGGGCACATCCCGAGGAGCATGACAAGTACCGGATTTTCTTTCCAGAACCCTTTTATAAATTCACTGAAACTTTTGTTCCCAGTGTTAATATCACCGCTTTTAGTATCAGCCATTTATCTCCTCCCTGCTTTTAAAGTGCATCTTTTAACATTTGTATATTTTTATTTATTATTGAAACTATAGAACGTGATGAAATGGTTGCTCCGGTAATAGCCTGAATTTCAGTATCCTTCTCAGGCTCCCTGTTCTTAACATATTCCACTGCCGGTTCTGTTTGAACGCCCTTGAATTGATTCTGAAATGAATCTTCACCGATTCTACCTCCAAGCCCGGGAGTTTCAATCTGCTCAAGCACTTTTATTCCTGTTATCCGGCTAAGGTCCGGAGTCAGGCCCACCATCAGCTTTATTACCCCCTGATACCCATTCCCCCTGGCAGGAAGCGCTATTCCGACCGTACTCCCTGATTCATCTCTGCATTCAAAATAGGTTATTTCATCGATAACCTTCTCATCATAATCTTTTGCATTCGGCACCACCAAAAAAATCGATTTTTTCAGTTCTTCCAGCAAATTGGCCTCAATTAAAGGGCTTGAGAACAGGTAGACGATTGACAAAACCCCGCCCGATATACTGGCGAAAAGGGTAAGAATAAGGATCATTTTTACTCTAGTACTCATGATTAACCCCCGTACCAAATATTCTTGGCTTTGTAGCTCTGTTAATTAAAGGAACAAAAGCGTTCATAAAGAGAATGGCATACATCACACCTTCGGCGAGTCCTCCAAAGAGCCTTATTATAATTACAAGTAATCCAATCGCGCAGCCGTATATCACACACCCCTTCTTTGTAATGGGTGACGTTACCATATCCGCGGCCATATACAGCGCGCCGATCATCAGACCTCCCGCAAAAAGGTGAAATACCGGACCGGGAAATTTGGCCGGATTTATTAAGTGGAAAATCTCCCCGAGCACGATTACAGTCACAAAAATAGAGGCAGGAATCCTCCATTTTATGTATTTCTTCATTAAGAGATACAAGGAGCCAAGAATTAATAAAATCGCGCTTGTTTCCCCTATTGAACCGCTGACAGTTCCGAAAAAGAGATCTGAAAAGGGTGTAACAATACCATCAAACTTCATTCCCGCGAGTGGCGTTGCCCCGGAAACCGCTGCCGCGCTCATCCTTGGTAATATCCATTGAGAAATATGTACAGGGTATGTCGCTGCAAGAAAAGCTCTTCCAATAAGCGCGGGGTTAAATATGTTATTACCAAGCCCTCCGAAAATCTGCTTACCGATGACAATGGATACAAATGCGCCCAGCACGACACCGTAAGCTGGAAATCTGGGAGGGAGTACCATTACCAGCAGAATACCGGTCACCAGCGCGCTTCCGTCGTTTAGCGTAAACGTCCTTTTCCTCAATCGAACAACCACATATTCAGATACCAGGCAGGTTGCGATCGAAACAGCATAAAGGAGAAGTGTATACAATCCAAATTGATAAACACTGAACGCTGCAGCAGGTACCAGTGTTATGTTAACACTGAGCATGATTTTTCGAACCGATTCATCACTTTTAATGTGAGGTGATGTCGAAAGAATCAGCGAATTTTGTTCATTTGCCATACTATTTTTTCTCCCTTTCCTTGATCTCACGTACTTTTATCTTAGCGGTCTTTATAAATTGTACAATAGGTCTCTTGCCCGGACATACATAGTCGCAGCATCCACACTCAATACAGTCATTCACCCCATAGCTATCGGCCAGGTCCCACCTTCTTGCTTCGGCGATAACAGATAGTTTCGAAGGAAGAAGGTTGACAGGGCATACCTGAACACAGAATGAGCATTTAATACAGGGTAAGTATCCCTCCTGCATATAATCTGCTTCCTGCATAATGAGGATACCTGATGTTCCCTTTATTACCGGCACATCTAAAGAAGCCTGTGCAATTCCCATCATTGGACCGCCCATTATGCATTTTCCAATATTACCAGCTGTTCCCCCTGCCTGCTCAATTAAGTGTTTAACAGGAGTACCGATCTTGACGAAAAAATTGCCTGGATTCTTTACACCATTTCCTGTTACCGTAACCACCCTTTCAATGAGGGGTTTTCCATCTCTCACAGATTCACAGACTGCCAGCGCTGTACCGACATTAGAAACCACGACACCCACATCCATCGGAAGCCCGCCGCTTGGAACCTCCCTGTTCAGAACAGCCTTTATAAGCATCTTTTCTGCGCCCTGTGGATATTTTGTTTTAGTCAGCACACACAGAATATCCCTCTCATCACCTGCCTTTTCAAGCTTCTCCACTGCATCCGGTTTATTACTTTCGACAGCAATAACTATCTCCTTCACGTCCAGGACTTTGCCGATCATTTTCGCGCCTGATATGATATATTCAGGCATCTCAACCATAAGCCTGTGGTCAGCTGTAAGATAAGGCTCACATTCACAACCATTAATAATCAGTGTATCTATAGGCTTGTCTTTTGGTGGTGAAAACTTAACATGAGCGGGGAAGGTGGCACCTCCCATGCCTACAATACCAGCATCTGTGATGCGGGTTAGTATATCTTTTGGATCGAGTTCTGAGGCATTTTTACCCAGCGGTTTCATATAATCTCTTGCCCCCTCATCATCCGGTTGAATAATAACAGAAAGTACCTTCTGTCCGAGTGGATGAAACGACTTTTCAATTTTCTTTACTTTTCCTGAAACCGGAGAATGAACAGGAGCCGAAACAAAGGAAACGGTTTTTCCAATTACCTGACCCTCCTTTATCCTGTCACCGGCAGCAACGCCCGGTTCACAGGGCGCCCCGATATGCTGTGACAGAGGGATCACGAGCTGCTCCGGTATCCCGGCTTCTTTAATCTCCCTCTGTCCGGAAAGTTCTTTCCTGTAAGCAGGATGTACACCTCCTTGAAAGCTAAAAAGTTTCATTTAGAATCTCCGACCCGTTTAATTGTTTGAACCAATAATAGTAATTATCTTGAAGAGTTTCAACAGTTAAATAAGATTTTCCCCTGGCATATACCTGGATTTCAATATAATATTAAGGAGAAAATTGTTAATATCAAATAATATGGAAAAAACCTTGATAACGGTTAAGGTAATAAAAAAGGACAGTTGTATAAGAGAAGTTCAGGTTAGCGGCCATGGCGGAGGGAAAAAGAGTAAAGATATAGTCTGTTCTGCTGTTTCAGCTATTGCTCAGACCGCGCTTTCGGGCCTCTTGCATTACGGTAAAGAAAATATTTCCTTTAAAATTAAAGAAGGGTTTATCAGAATTTCAGTAAAGGAGGGTATTGACAGAGAACTAAATTCTATTTTCAATGTTATATTGACCACTATGCTTCTGGGCCTTAACAGCGTTTCAAAAGAATACCCTGACAGGGTAAACCTGGACCTGATTAAAGATGCTGCAATATAGCATACACAGCTAATACACGACCCCGGCATATCCTACGAAGCTTGAATCGGGTTGTATATCATAACTCGTAGTGTAATGCACAAGCGTGCCCTTACCGGCCCCCGATTTTCTTATCCCTGCAATAGCCGCGGCAGCGGCACCCGGGCAGCATGCATTATATGAGGATGCCGCTTCGCTCATAACTTCATTGGGTTCTGCACGCAGGAACGCGTCGACCATCCTTTTATCATTCACCTTTTTTACCCACTCCACGCTCTTTTTACCGGTTCCCATGGTTGTGAATCCGTAATTAGGGCCATAATGAGTAAGATCGGTGCTTCCAATTAAACAGGCTTCGTTTCCAAGCTCATCTGCAATCTCAGCCGCTTTTTCCCCTATCCTGAGCGCCCGCTCTGTTGGTGAAACCCCGAGAAGGACAACACTTGTATCGGGGAAGAGGTATTTTATAAAGGGAAATTGCATCTCAAGTGTGTTGTCACGGGTGCAGGAAGACGCATCCTCTTCTATAAAATCAAAAGATCCCGTGAGCATTTCACAGGCTTTCCTGTGCACACTGAGATTACCAATGGGTGTTTCAATACTGTCGTCAATAAAAATATAATCCGGACTGCCGGCCGGTAGATGCATTCCGAAGAGAAATATCAGCCCGGGGGATTTTCTGCTGCTGATACTGCTGTACACTGAAAAAGCTGTTTTTCCTGAAAAATACCAGCCCGCATGCGGAACGATTCCCCCGTGCCCCATGTATTCTCCCGCGGGAACCGGAATAGCTTCTATATACTCCTTTATGGTGTTTATACATTCCCTTTTTGTCCCGGGATACCATGAACCGGCAAAATCCGCCCTTCTTGTTCCCATTTTACTACTCCACGCGTATTTTAAAACCTATATTGCATAAATATAGCATCAATAAATTTGTAAAACTATACCTAATTTCCCGGCGGCCGGTTACAGGCACCAGAATATATTTCAATAGACTAAATCATATTGCAAATGTTGCAAGTAAATGTTACATTATACACTAATATGAAAAAACACTAAACGGGAAAAAAAATGTCTAAAAAAACCGGTAAGGGAAAATCATTTGATGAAGAAGCCTTCCTTGATACACTAAAAACCGCATTCAAAGAGAACCTGCACTCGGTAATGATTTACGGAAGCTACGTAAGCGGTAACTTTGTTGAGGGAGTCTCGGACGTTAATATACTTATTCTGATAAAAGAGCCTTTGATTAAACAGATAGAAAGTTTCGGCATCTCCGCTCATAAGATGATGAGGCGCCATAAAATCACGCCTCTTATACTCACAAAATCAGAGTTTATAAACTCCGCGGATGTATTTCCGATGGAATACCTTGAAATTAAAGACAATAAAAAGGTCCTTTATGGAGAGGATGAAACAAAAACACTCGCTTTGAAGTCAAAGAACCTGCGTCACCAGTTAGAGGACAGGCTCAGGGGAAACGTGACGTCTTTGAGACAGCTTATTATTGCATCCGGCGGAAAGGAAAAAATTTTAGGTAATAATCTTAAGAACTGGTTTGGATCTCTCAACGCCCTTTTCAAAGGTTTATTGCGCCTGAAGGGAAGCACTCCCGTTCCTTCCAGCGGTAAAGATACAGTAGAAAAAATTGGTGAAGTATTTCAATTTGACATAAATCCATTTTTAGACTTCATTAAATTCAGGAGCGGTGAAAAGATAAACCCAAAAATTCTTACTCACAATTTATTAGCTTCCCTTGAAAATCTCGTCAGTATAATAGACAAAATGGATTTCAAACCATAACTTGTAAGGGCCATCTCCATGAATAAAAAGCTGCTTGTTTTCCTTCTTCCAGTCCTGCTGATTGGCGCGTTCCTGTACGCCCAAAAAATTCCCAAACCGATAGGGTATGTCAACGATTTCGCGGGAGTGATAGATTCCGGATCAAAAAGCCAGATGGATCAACTCATCAACGCTGTCAGGGAAAAGACAGGCGCGGAGATAGCTGTTGTAACTGTCGACACCATCGCTCCCATGACTATTGAAGAATATTCCATTGAGCTTGCCTCAGAGTGGGGAATAGGCAAGGCAGGAGAGGACACTGGAGTTCTCATACTGCTCGCCATGCAGGAGAGAATGATACGTATCGAAGTCGGGTACGGTCTTGAGGGGCCGATACCGGACGGACTTGCCGGGCAAATAAGAGACCAATCAATATTACCCTCGTTAAAAGCCGGTAATTATGGCGCCGGACTTCTTAAAGGGGTCCAGGCCGTTGCAGGAATTATTGCAAAAGAATACGATGTGGATCTCGGGTCCTATGAAATCAGTGAAGCGAGGAATTATACACGAAAGAGTTCGGCAGGGCTGGTCCGCCTGATTTTTATTTTAATGCTGTTGCTGTTCGGCGGCGGCCGATTCTTTATATGGCCCCTTCTCTTTATGGGAGGCATGTCAAGAAGAGGTTTCTACGGCGGCGGCTTCGGCTCCAGCGGGGGCAGTCTTGGAGGAGGAGTTTCGGGATTCGGAGGGGGCGGTTTTGGAGGCGGCGGTGCCTCCGGGAGCTTTTAATTTAAGTTAATGGAGTTTTTTATGGCAAGAAAAGGATTGATAACCACACTGGTCATAGTCGGTATTGTTATTGTTTTCCTTGTAATAATTTCAAGCTGGTACATCGGTACAAGGAATAACCTGGTTACTCTTGAGGAGAGTATTGACGGTGCGTGGGCGGAGGTGGATAACCAGCTCAAGAGGAGAAGTGACCTCATCCCTAACCTTGTCGCTACAGTCAAGGGGTTTGCGGCACACGAGCGCGAGGTTTTTACCCAGATAGCTGAAGCGCGCTCAAAACTGGCAGGCGCTACGACCGTTGGTGAAACTGCCCGCAGCTACAACCAGCTTAATAGCGCTTTAAGCAGGCTTTTAGTTATTGTCGAGCGATATCCTGAACTGAAAGCCAACCAGAATTTCATCAGGCTTCAGGATGAACTTGCGGGAACTGAAAACAGAATCGCGGTCGCAAGAAAGAGATACAACGACAGTGTCAGAATATTCAACACAAAGATAAGACGTTTTCCTGCTTCAACAGTAGCAAACATGATGGGTCTCGAAAAAAAGGAATATTTTGAGATAGAGGAAGAGGCACGGGAAGTTCCTGAGGTTGATTTCGACAGTTAATAGTTTTTCTTTAACAAACTCTTAAATTTCAACTCAATTAGCCTGGAAATTTATTTGTCAACAACTAAATTAAAAAATAACCGAAATACCCGGGAAGACACATTCAATATACTTATTGTTGATGATGACGAACTTGTTATGGAAAGTTTTGATAGAGTTTTCAGCGCTGAAGAGAACGGGTTTTCTGTTGACAAAACTACAGATGCAAGACACGCCATTGATTTAATTGAAAAAAGGGTTTATGATCTGGTGATCACCGATCTCGTCATGCCGGAAATTGACGGGATACAGGTGCTTAGAAAGGTAAAAAAGGCAAACCCCGATACAGAGGTTATCCTTATTACAGCGTACAGCTCCTCCAGCTCCATTCTCGACGCAATGTACTTCGGAGCCTCCAATTACATCACAAAACCTATCGACCCTGCTGAACTCCGGCTTCATGTCAGGAAGGCAATTAACAGAAGAAAGTCCATACTCGAAAGAGACAGGAAAATCGCTGAACTGGAGAGATTGAGCTATACACTGGCCCACGACTTCAAAGCGTCATTATTATCCATAAGAGGATTTGCCCGGATTCTGTTAAACGATTACTCTGATAAGCTCAACGGTGACGGACAATTTCTCCTTTATCGAATAAATGCAAACGTATCAACCATGGAGTCCATGATAGAGGGGCTTCTGGAGTATGCGAAAATTGGTAAATTAGAGATCAACCCGGAAAATATCAACACAGCAAAACTTATCAATAAGATAAATGAAAATTTTAAACCCATTTTAAAAGAAAATCATATTGATCTGATCATTGAAAAACAGCTTCCTGATGTGTACTTCTACAGAAGCGGGTTACTGACAATT
>DAOVJS010000054.1 GCA_030673105.1 Spirochaetota bacterium | reverse complement strand
GGAGGGATGGAGCTCTGTTAAATATTATGAATACATCCCTGATAAAAACAGTTATTCAGACCCCGTGTATCATAACTATATTTTTAAAAAAAAAGATTATTATAGATGAAAAAAGCCGGAACTTCCATACTTTTAATACTCATGTTTGCCCTTATTCCTGCAGCGGGCTTTTCAGGAAACGATGCTTATGAGTATGGCACACATCTCTATAAAACCGGGAATTATGAAGGGGCAATACTTGAGCTTGAAAGATTCAGGTATTTTAACCCGAATGATTCACACAACTATTATTTACAGCTTATAGTCGCGCTCTCCTATGCCAATACCATGCAGTATAATAACGCGCTGGCCTCTCTTTCCGGGATTGTCAGGCATTTAGAAAATAGTACTGAGCTGTACGATCACTACGATCTTTTTTGTGAGTCCTACTTTCATATGTTGAATATACTGTTCAGGCAGAAGAGGTTTTATGATTTTCAGATCCGGAGTGAGCAGATAGATGCTTCCTGCCCGGGACTCAATGAAGAACTTGACAGGTATATAATTTCCATGTCAACCGCGGGCTATATTTATAATCTGGAGTGGGAAAAGGCCCTTGAAGGCCTGAATAAGGTTGTTGATGTAGAAGGGGAATCCAGTTCCATGGCTGTGAAAAATCTTCTGGAAAGTGAAATTTTATCCGTAATGAACCACAGGGATAAGAGCCCGGTTCTCGGTGGAATACTGTCAATTGTGCCCGGGTTTGGGCATATATACGCTGGAAGATTCACGGACGGCGTCCGCAGTTTATTAATCAATTCCGCATTTACGGCCCTTGCGGTCTTCTCTTTTTATGAGGACATGCCGGTCCTGGGTGGAGTGTTTGGAGTAATTGAGGGGTTTCTCTATGTATCAAATATATACGGGGGGGTCAATGCCGTGATGCAGGAAAATGCGCGTTATGTTATACAAAAGAGAGATTACATGCTGAAAAATATTTCCATCCCCCCGCTGGATGTGATCACTGTAAGAAAGGAATTAAACCTGTAATGATTGTCCATAAGAGGACGGGGTATATAAAAGAGTATGTAATCCCCTTCTGCGGGGTCCTGAAGAAGTGAAGACCATAGAGCTGTCTTTCAAAGAAAACCCTGCTTATTTTACGGCTTCTTTTATAGTAGAATCGGGGTTCAACCCCGTGAAAACCCTCGTAATATCTCCCTCCCAGAGATTTAAAAGTTATTTTGCCTCCTATTTACTGCGGGCAAGAAAAACCGGGGATCTTCTTTCTCCCTCTCTTATTACCAGTGACCAGCTTGTGGGAGCTATTGCTGCCTCCCCCGGCTGTCAGATCGCAAACGATATTGAAAAGCTCTCGATGCTGTTCACTGCATGTGGAAAAACAGAGGGGATAGAGGAGTTATTTCCAATCGGATTTTTATCAGGTTTTATTTCTTTTAAAAGCACCGCACGGCGGATCTTTAATGTCTTTGATGAATTGAACAGAGAAGGGCTGTATCCGGATGAAATCGATCCCCTGAAGGATGAGTTTAAGGCTTTTTACTCTCACTTTAAGAGGCATTTCAAGGTTATTAGAGATCTCTATCAGAGCTATTTCAAAATACAGAAAGAATCCGGCCTATTTGACCGCAGTTTTTTGTTTAAAGGTGTAAAAAAGAAGGATATTGTTTCAGTTTTTAATGATTATGAAAACCTTATACTTGTGTCCCCTCTCGCTTTGACAGACTTTGAAAAGAAACTGTTTGATACAGTGCAGGAAAAACTATACGTGATCTATCAGGATACAGCCGGTTATGATTTTTCAGAGATCCTTAGCTATAGTAAAGGAGGCGCGACTTCTGCCAATTCAGCCGCTTCCACCAGTTCAGTAGTTTCAGTCAATTCGGATGCCTCCACCGTTTCAGCAGTTTCAGTCAATTCAGCTGCCGCTACCCGGGATAAGAAAAATAAATTGCATTATTTTGAAGTTTCTTCAAGAATAGCTCAGGTAATGAGCGTTCTCTCAATTATAAAACAGGAGATTGAAGCAGGTACCGGGCTCCACGAAATTGCCATTCTGAACATTGATTCAGTTTTTTCTGAAATGCTGTACGATTCTATGACATCACACGGGTTGACGGTAAATTATTCTGAAGGTATTCCTGTAAAGAAAAGTCCCATTTACTGTTTTCTCAGCCTTATTAACAGCTTTTTCAAATCAGATCGTGATTCGCGAATCTTTCTGGAGATCATTCGAAATGCCCTCTTCAGGGAGGCTGCGGGAAAAACAGAGGCTTCTTCAGATTTAGTCAAAATGAAAAATGAAATACTCAAAGAAAGAGTGTTTCATATTTCATCATTTACCGGCAGCCTTTTTTCCGACGATAAAAAAATTCTCGAGTCCTTTTCTCTGCTGGAAAGGCTATATATGTCGGAAAACTGTGATGCTCTTTACAATAATCTGGAGGAACTATTTTCAAGCCTCTCTCAGAGAAAAACTTACGAATTTTACATTGTTAAAGAAATTCTATTGAATGCTGCGGTGGAGCTTTCAGATTTTGAACTGTATGTAAAAGAAAAACCCTTTGAGATTTTTTTGGAGCATACAGGCTCAAAGAGGTATCCATTGCTGGGGTCCTACGATAAGGGCGTTCAGATTATAGGTCTTTTAGAATCAAGGGCCATTACTTTTAAATCGGTTGTGGTTCCCTCGTTTAATGAAGGCTTTTTGCCTGTAAAAATGGACAATGATATCCTGCTCAGCCTGAGCTTGAGGAAGGCCCTGGGGCTCTCAACGTTTTTAGAAAGGGAAGCTCTTGAATTCTACTATCTTAAAAGGATTGTTGATTCAGCCGGGTCTGTCTATCTTGTTTCCATTGTTGATAAAACAGGAAAAATAGACGTGAAAAGCAGGTTCTATTACCACCTTGCTGATGAGATTAACGGTGATGCAGGCTGCCGCATGCCCTTCCTCCTGCCTGTTAGAACTGGTTTCCACCGTGTTAAAAGACCTGAGGCAGTTTATCCAAACCTCGACAGTCCTGTCTTCGAATTTTCAAGGCTGGATTTAGATAGGATTAAGAAATGTGAAACAAGCTACTATATTGCGCGGATACTGGGTATTGGTGAAGAGGCAATACTGACAAGAAAAATTGAAATGCGGCTTGTTGGGTTGAAGGTTCACGCCATTTTCAAGGAACTGTACCGTGATCTTGATTTAAAAAAGGAAATCCGGGATATACAGATTTATCAAAGGAAACTGTCTGAAATCTTCGACAAACAGTTTAAGGATGGAACATTTTACACGAAAGAAGAGCTGCTTTTAAAAACAATTTTGAAAAATAACCTCCGCCAGGCTCTGAAAAGGGATTTTTCACGTTTTTATGACGGGTATCGTGTATGCAGAGAGTACATGGAGAGAGAGTTTACCGCAGTTATAGGCACCGGCATTAACAGGTACACTCTGAAAGGAAGAATTGACAGGATAGACCGATCGCCTTCCGGTGGATATATAATCATTGACTACAAAACCGGAAAGCTGCCCAAAAAGGCATCGCATTTTGAGGCGAATGAGTTCAGCGAAGTACAGCTCGGGTTCTACGGGCTTCTGTTTAAGAAAAACTATCCCGATTTCAGGATAGAAGCACTCGGCTATTTTGATCTGCTGGATAAAAAGGATTTTGAAACTGTCATTGGATTTGATGATATGGAGTCATATCTGACAGGTTTTGAGGATCATCTCGTGAATTTTTTTGAATCCTTTAACAGGAAGGAACCCCTTACATTGACTGAAAATTATGAAAATTGCAGGTACTGCCCTTACTTTAATATCTGCAGGGTTCTTGAAGAATGACTGATTGCCGTATTTAAGGGTTTTTCTCAGTATCTATCAGGTATTTTTTTATTTTACTATGAAATATTCGTATATCAATGGGTTTTGTGATGTGAGGTATATCTTTACTATTAAAAAAATTCTCAAGATCATCATCATAACCGGTAACCCGCAACACGGCTTCTGTCTGCCTGGCAAAATTTTGTTTAATAAATTGATACACATCCAGGCCGCTGAATTCACCGGGCATCCTTATATCAAGAACAATTAAATCATATTTCCCCTGTTTGGTTTTAATTTTATCTACTGCCTGCTGTCCGTATTCTGCGGTATTAATAGCATAATCGGAGATACCATTTTTTTCATAAAATTCTCAATGTAGCGTTTCTCTAACTTCCTTAACATTTATTCATCATCGACTATTAAAATATCTAAGCTCATTTTCTATCGTCTCCCCGGGGTAAATATATCCTGAAAGTGGCACCTTTTCCCGGCTCACTCTCAACTGTAATCTCACCGCCTTGATCCTGAACAGTCTTATAAGCGGTACTTAATCCAAGGCCTGTTCCAAGGCCAGGTTCTTTTGTTGTAAAGAATGGATTAAATAGCTTGTCCATATTTTCAGGGGCGATTCCTTCGCCCGTGTCTTTAATCTCAATGCAGCAGTGATAATTATTTTCCGGTTTAAATAGCTTGACTTTAACTTCTCCGTCTCCTTTAACTGATGTATGCTCGATTCCATTCTTGATAATATTCAGGAATGCCTCGGTAAGTTCGTAATGAGAAGCATAAAAAGGTTGTATTTTCTCAGATTCATAGATTAATTTTACAGATGTTTTTTTTGGAAAAAAATCTCCGGCCGTTTTAAAGGACTCTTTTAAATATAGCTCAATATCATCAAGTGTTTTTTCACTTTTTGTATCTCTGGCAAGTTTCAGCGTCCTTTGTACAATATTTGCGCAATTTTTATATGTTTCTATCATATCAGCAAGATACTCTGCTTCCTCAGCATTATTTGGTTCTATAAGATCGATATTCCCAAAACCGGATAAAGCGTTATTCAAATTGTGAGCAATACCTGCTGCCATCTCGCCGAGTGAGGCTAGCTTCTCCTGCCTCATCAGAGTCAGCATCAGTTTTGCCTTTTCTGCTTCTGATTTTTTACGTTCAGTGATATCCCTGGCAATACCTAAAACATGGACTTTTTTACCTTTGAATTTAACAGGATGTGTTCTTATTTCAACAGGGACACTGGTGCCGTCTTTTTTATGTAAAGTAAATTCGCCGGGCCCTGTGGATTTACCAAGAATATTTTTAGCAAGAGCTTTCGCGGCCCTTGGCAATTGGTCTTTAGATAATAGTTTCAATTTTAAAAAACTCTTGCCTATTAATTCTTCTCTTTTATAACCTGTAATATTCTCCGCAGCTTTGTTTCCATCGATAAAATTACCTTTTAAATCATTTATATAATAAGCGTCCGGGGCATAATCGAATAATATTTTAAAACGTTCTTCACTCTGCCGGTACGCTTCTTCTGCTTTCTCTTTCTCCGAGATGATATGTGACAGACGGTCAACTTCTCTTAAGCATCTTGTGCCGGTTTTTTCTGCGATTCTCTGATAGAATACTGCCTTTTCTTTTTCTTCTTCCAACAACTGTTCCAATTCAGCACACTTTTCTTCAAGGGCCTTATTTTTTTCAATCATAATATCATCTCCCGGCTAAAACCAACATTACTCCTGTCCAGTCCAATCCTCTGCTTTTTCCACGGAGCGGCGCAATCTCAACTCCGGAATAGAAACCCAAAAATGGAGTGTTATACTGGTTAAATATTTTCTGGACTTCCGAGGCTTCCTCAGTTTTTATAGTTGAAAATTTTGCTGCTCTGCCCGCGCAATCAATATATAATCCAAAAAAAGCTTTTCTTCCGTACTCTTCTATTTGCTTCATCAGCTCTGCTGAATTTCTCTTTGCGGATTCCAGCATTCCTTCAGTATCTCTCCACATAAATTGTATTTCTGTACCTTCTTCAAGGCCCGGTTCAAAAATACCAACACCTTCGCCGCCAGGTAAAATACCGGTAATCAATCTGTTAACGTAATTGGATTCTTGAAACATTTCATGCCGTTTACCGTAATTAACACCTATAGTTAGAAGTTGAAGAGGATGCTGTTCCCGCCAATCCTGCGTTCTGTACATATTATCAATTATTTCAACAATAGGTTTTCCATCTACTTCATAAACAACATCCCCTTTAATCTTTGTGATAGTGTGGAAGATTCCATCCAGGGGGGTACATCCATGCATAATCTTGTAATAAGGCTCAAAATCTCCATTTAACATAAGCCCGACAAGATTCTGGCTGTCGACATAGGAGCCGCAAAACTGCTTTGTCTGACTGAATGCATAATCCCCTATTAAACCTGCCCCTATTACAGGTATGTCTGAGTTGATTTTTTCTTCTATTCCTTCAATTAATAGCGGGGATGCGTTCATAACCGGAGGCGCGGTCTTAAGCGCGGCTTTCTTTATTGAATCGTAAAAAATAAGTAAAAGTTTATCTTCAGTTTCGTTTGATAATTTGTCTGCTAATATTTTTCCGGCCAGTTTTTCATCTTTATTAAAATTGCCCGCTACTGCGACTCTGTGCCTGATCGTATCTGACTGCACAACTAAAGCTCCTGCCGGATGGCCTTCATATGATAAGTCTTCATTCGTGATTATCCCGATGGCTGAACCGCCAATTATTGGCACTTTTTTACCCGCTACGGATTGAAGCCCTCTAAAAAACTCATTATGGTCAACATGTCCGTTGCAAAAAGCAATTATAAAGTTTGGTTTATCTATGCCGCTCTTTGTTATTGCGTCTTCAACTACTTTTTTACCTGATAAGAATGGTTCAGGTTTATTACAATATCCAATTCCAACTTTCACTTTTATGCTCCCAGTAGAAGATTCATACTATAATTCTTATTCTTTTAAGCCTTTTTGTCAATTCAAATGTTTCTTGTCAGCTAATTAGATGTTGCGGAACAACTTCAATTATAATTAATTTTAAGTTAAAACTTCATAAAACCTTCACAAAAAAAACAGAAGCCCTTAAAACAGATGACCTATATTTACCTCATATTTATAATCTATGGAGGTGCAATATGTTAAAGAAAATCTTGATTGTTTCACTGGTAATGGCATTGAGCGCAGCACTGCTTTTCGGGTCTGATATTACAGGCCGGGACATTGTGGATAAGGGGGCGGTTGTTACCAGACAGGGGATTCTTCAGTATGAAGATCTCGAATGGTATTTACTCACTGAAAACGAAAGTTATCAGCTTCATTTCGGACCCAGGGATTATCTTTCTCAAACAGGGCTCAAGCTTGAAAAGGGTAATCGAATTACCATTGTTGGCTTCTCTTCAGGAACAGATATTGCGGTTGTAGAGGCTGCTGACAGTGAAAAAAGCTACCATTTTCGTGATGAAAATGGCAGACCTTTCTGGGCCGGCAATGGCATGAGGAAACGGCAGGAAGAAAACCGGCGACTTGAAGCACCTCTCGGGATGAATCGAAAAAATCATGAGAGTTCCTCATGGAAATAGAACGCACCATTAAAAAAAGCCTTCCATGTAAATATGGAAGGCTTTTTTATTTAATAAAATTATTTATCATCGGTTAGCATAATGATCGGCAGATTCATCAATTTTAATTCTCCTTGCTTCTTAACTAATATGAAACCATTATATAATTATTATAATTCTTAAAGAGAGTTTACCAGTGAAAAATCCTACCATAAGAAATATTCCTGATGAAATCATGGATAAAATGGGAAGATAATCGATCTACAGAAGAAATTATTTAGGATATATTATCTAAAAGGTCTGAAGGAAGAGAGATTATTTTAAGAGATTTGAACATTTAAAATTAGAAAACTGGATAAGATAATTTATTCTGGTTGTGCGGCAGGCATGAAGACCGTTTGATTATGATCCCATATGAGAAAAAGAGAAATACTATAATCTATGACGGATAAAGAAATATACGATCCGTTTCTTTCCGTTGCGCTAAGCGCCTCGGCCGGGAGCGGCAAGACTCATGCCCTTACTACGAGACTTATTACAATGCTTCTTAGCGGTATAGGTCCGTCTGAAATTCTTGTAATAACCTTCACAAATTTAGCGGCGAATGAGATACGAAAAAAGCTCTTTGATCGGATTCAGGCAATTGTTAAGCAGGACGAAAAGGAAGTTGTTTTTTTTGCAGATATTTTAAAAGAAAAGCCTGAAATAGTTGTCGAGAAAGCTCTGAATCTTAAGACAAGGCTCATTAAACAGTTCAGTCTCATCCAGATTTCCACAATCCACAGTTTTTTCTCCAGAATTATACGCAATTTTCCAAATGAAACAGGTTATGTATTTGATATTTCAGTGGTTGATGAAATTATGGAAAAAAGTATGGTGGACCGGTCCATTGAGCGATTTTTTGAGGACCTGGCAAAAGATAAAGTCTCACGTATGAGATTCTACAATTTTATTTTCAGTTACATAGGAAAGAGGCTTACAACGGCAAGTGCCATAAGAAAAATATATAATGGCGTTGATTCGAAATACTATGTTCTGAAAGACCTCATTGCCCGGGGAGATAGTTTAAATAACGTTGAGCAGGAATTTATAAAAATAAAGGCATTCCTTTTATCTGATGAACCGGAGAGTAAAATAAAGCTTCTCGTTGAGGTGATGTCTGCATTTATTGAAAAATATGGGAAAAATCGAAATATAGAGTCTTTTATCAGACATCTTGAATCATTTCTGAAGTACAGGAACATAAAAAATTTGATGGAGCTTACCCCTTTCAAGAGGGGTGTTGAAAGCGGTATGGTTAATTATCTGAGCAAAGTCTGTAAGACTTTATCTTCAGATGAAGCCGGGCGGTTTGAGGGAGCTCTTTCTGAAATACGCGCTTCTATTATATCCTATCTTTACGCTGAGATGGAATATTTCATACACTCATGGATCGATATATACAAAAAAGTTAACCGCTATTTAAGTGAAATTAAAAAAGATGCGCAGGCTGTTGGTTTTTCAGATATTGAATATCACGCCCTGGATTTTCTTTCAGGGCTCGCGGATTTTGAGTTTTTTAATTTCCGCACAGGGTCGAGGTTCAGGTATATATTGATCGATGAGTTTCAGGATACGTCAAAGCTGCAGTGGGACGCGCTGAACTTCATAGTAAGAAATAGTCTTTTGAATAATGGGAATTTGTTTTACGTTGGAGACCTGAAGCAATCGATTTACAGGTGGAGGGGCGGTGAGCCCTGGCTCTTTGAAAAAGTTCGATCTGAGCTGGCAATATCAAAAAAATATCTTGCCTATAGTTACAGGCAGAGCTCTGTTCTTCTGAGCTTTGTCAACACAGTTTTTAAAAACCTGAAGGAGGGCATATTTCCTTCTTATCCCTATGAAAAACAGTCTCTTCAGCCGGAAAAAGAAGAAGAGGAGCAGAAAGGGTATGTGCGTATTACGCAGTATGATGAGAAGAGCAAATTGCTTGATGAAGTAGCGAACCAGATTATTATTCTGCAGAAGCAGGGGATAAACCTGAGCGACATTGCTGTTCTATGCAGGAAAAACAGTGAGATTGAGGAGATTGAAAAGTCACTTTTAAAGAATAGAATACCCTACATATCCATTGGAAAGAGCAAACTGCTCGGGGATTACAGTGTCATGGATGTTGTCAATATTATCAATTTTGTACTTAACCCTGAGGAGGAGATATATCTGGCGGGTTTACTGCGGTCTCCTATTTTTAGTTTTACCTATGAAGGATTAAACCGGTGCAGACAGGGGAAAGGTAAAGTCTCGCTTCAGGGTCTGGCTGAAACCCGGCCCGGATTGTACAACACTTTAACCTCACTCCTGCTCCAGGCCCACTATCTTTCTCCGTCAGGCTTTCTGAGGAGTGTTTATGAAGAGTTTGCCCTATTAAACGTGTATACCCATAAGAGGGAAGCCCTGCTTGCCCTTTACGAGTTTGCCTATAACTTTGAAAATACCGGCGGTTCAATAACTCTGAATGATTTTGTAAACTATTTGCAGGATAACAGCCAGTTGCTCTATTTAAATATGAGCGAGGAAGGAGGGGTGAGGCTGCTGACGGTTCACTCTGCGAAAGGCCTGGAATTCCACAGCGTTATTGTGCCTTTTTTAAGCCAGCCTTTCAAGTTTAAGCCTGACGGTTCACTTTTGTTTCTTAGAGATGACAGCGGGAAAGTAGATCATTATGCAATTGCAAAGTCATCATATGAAACTTATTTATCAAATTATCCGGGTATACCGGAACTTTTTAAAGAAACAGACCTGAATTACAAGATTGACGAGCTTAACATTCTTTATGTCGCGCTCACACGGGCAGAGAAGAACCTCGTGGTCCTTCCGCTTGCGAATAAGGGTGGTATGTCAATTGGTGATGTTTTAATATCGACCTTTGATGTTTCCCACTCGAAGGGGGACGGGCTCTACAACAAAGAAATCGGAAAGCCTGCTGTCGGTCCTCTCGTCCGGCAAGCAGTAGAGAAAATATATGATACTGGTGAGCTGAAGTATCCTGAATCTAAAATTACATCCGGCAGGACGGAAGAGAGCAGTCCTTTCTCCCATACACGGGCAGGCGGAATACGTCTGAAAAGGGTCGGGATGTTAAAAGGATTAATTTTTCACAGAGCCCTTGAGATGATCAAAAGCCTGCCTGTGGACTCAAAAGTATTCGATGTTATTCTCAGGAGGGCGCTGGCACTTGAGGGATCTAAATATACAAAAAGTGAAAGAGAAGAGGCGTTGAAAGCCGCGCGGATATCCATCTCAAATGCTATTGCCGATAAAAGAATTGCTAAATATTTTAGTGAAAAGGCGATAGTAGAAGCTGTTTCTCTTTCTATGGGCTATAACAATTTTATCGGGAGAATCGATAGAATCTGGATAGACAGGGAAGTGGAGGTTATTGATTTTAAAACAAACCGGGTCAGCGGGGATTCTAATCTCGATGCTCTTGTAAAGCATTACAGAAATCAGGTAGCCTCTTACTGTCAGTCTCTCAACAATATATATCCCAATAAGCCGGTCAGGGGATACCTCTATTTTACAGATGTAGAATATGACCGGAGATTGGTATCTGTTTATCAGGAGGGAATCAATGGTCATTTCGGTGATTCAATTTAAAACAGGAGATGCTGAAGACATCAGAGAAAAGGGCCTTTCACTTTTAGAGAGGGCGCTTAAGGATAGTCCGGATTTCATTCTTTTACAGGAGCTTTTTACAACGATCTACTTTCCACAGTATATCAATGATGATTTTTTTAAGCTTGCCGAAGAACTGCCCGGAAGCCTGACAGATAGAATCGGAGGGCTTATAAAAAATGCTGATGTAACCGTAATAGTACCTGTTTTTGAAAGATCGGGTAATATATATTACTGTTCTGCCGCGGTGGTTGATTCACGGGACGGTTATCTTGGTACATACAGGAAACTTCACATACCCACAGTGAAAACCGTTAACGAATCTTACTACTTCAAACCGGGGAATCTGGGCCATAAGATATTCCCCACAAGGAAGGCGGATGTAGGCATCATGCTCTGTTATGACCGGCATTTCCCGGAAAGCGCCAGACACTACGGTCTGAACGATGTTGATGTTGTATTCGTCTGCAGCGCAACGCCAAAGAACCAGAAGAATATCTGGTTGATTGAGATGCAGGCGCACGCATTTTCAAACGCCTTTTATCTGGCCTGCTCCAACCGTGTCGGCACAGAAGATAAAATACAGTTTCTGGGGACCAGTATGATCTGTGATTATAATGGGAAGATACTTGAAAAGGCGGAGGAGGATGAGGATGAGATAATAACTGCTGATATAGATATTGATGAGGCGCGGACCGCGCGTAAGGAACTCGCATTCTTCAGAGACAGGAGGCCTGAGTTATATACGGAAATATCCAGATAGAGCTCAGATTTTAAATCACGATATTTCTGCTCTATAGTAGATGACTATAGTCAAAAATATTTTGTAATAAATGACACAACCTGTGGTATTTTTTACCTATTTTATTTCCATATTTTCCTTCTGAAAACACCCTTCACATAAATAACGC
>DAOVJS010000060.1 GCA_030673105.1 Spirochaetota bacterium | reverse complement strand
TCTATAGCTGATTTTGTTAGAGATATAAATACCTTGATTGATAATGAAGAGGTATCAGCCGGGGGCTCGAAAATTATTCTTGATTTTCTAAAAGACGTAAATACTGTTCTCGGCGTTTTCTCCTTTGAAAAGGGGATACTTCCTGAAGAGATAGAAAAACAGATTGAGGAGAGAAACAGGGCGAGGGTGAAGAAGGATTTTAAAAATGCGGATCTGATACGTCAGAACCTGCTTGATCTCGGGGTCATTCTTGAAGATAAAAAAGACGGGACACGCTGGAAGAAAAAATCATAAAAAAGTTATGATTTCCTCACGTACGGTTTTACTGGTCTCCTCCTTATACCTGGAACTGAGCCTTTTTTTCCCTGTTTTTGTATTGATATTTCCGATGGCCCATGCTGTGTAGGCTCGTATAACCTCGTTTTCATGATAAAGATAGGGGTAAAGGGAATCGAGGGATTTTTTAAATTTCAGGTATCCGAGAGATGTAATTACGTTTTTAATGAGAGCCATTCGGTCGTGTATCCCAATCTGGTTATGGCTAAAAGTTCTGGTCCAGTCTTTTACCGGTATTTTTAAGACAGATATTAAATCCATACCCTGTCCAACATATCCAATGCTGTGCTTCTCCGCCCATGGCTCAAGGTTATTATTGTATGGACAGACCTCGATACAGATGCTGCAACCGTAGAGCCTAGATCCCCATTTTTCCCTGTATTCAGGGGGCATAAGAATCAGGTTTTCAGATATGTACTGGAAGCATCTGTTTATGTCTATTTCCCCGCTGCGGGGTATTGCGCCTGTGGGGCAGGATGTCAGGCACCGGTCGCATTCACCGCATATTGAAAAGTCCGGTGGTGTTAATACTCCGGCTTCATCAAAGTCAAAAACAAGATCGGTAAGTGCTTCACCAATGATGAAAAATGAGCCCATTTGCCGGTTGATAAGCACGCAGTTTTTGCCGAATTCTGCAATGCCTGAATAGCTGAAAAGAAGCTTTTCGGGAATAGATGTATAGTTTGAAAGGACCTCCGATTTTACAGGCACCCTGTAAATCTTACTTATTGCTTTTACAGCCTCCTCAAGTTTAAATGACAGATACCGGTAGTTGTTTCTCCATGTAAACCGCGCAATCCGGCCGGTCTGTTTCTCTTTTGGGTACTCCTCATCGGTGTAGTAATACTTTGCCGCGACAATTATACTTTTTGCCCAGCTCTTATAATTTTTATATGAATAGGCATGTTCTGTTTTTTTTCGATCCCAGTTATAGCTTTCTGGAATATAACCCTTATTGATTGATTGAAAGACTTTCCGTGCTGCTGCCTTCAAGGAAACCACAGGTATAACTTCAATGGCGTCGATGCCTTTTATATTACTTCTTATTATTTCCTTTATCTTCTCAGGATTTAACTTTCTCATTTTTTTTAAGTTTATGTCGTCTCAATATTAAAACAGGTTTTGAATCAGCCACATCAAGGGAATAACTGGAATAACCAGGATGTTTGTTAAAATCCATGCTGCGTTTGAAAGATCCTCATTCAAATCGAATAATTTTACAAGTAAAACCGACATTATGGCAGTCGGCATAAAGGATTCTATGAAAATCACCCTGGATGGGAGCGGGTCCATCAATCTGAAAAATCCAAGCACAAAGAGTAACAATAATCCCATGAGAGGATTGAAAATAAACTTTATGCCTGAAATATAGAGTGAATGTTTAATATACTTCATTGAGCCCCTGAAACTCAGCCCGAGTCCTATCGCGAAGGAGTATCCCGCTGATAGAATGTAGATTAACCAGCGTGCGGATATATAGTTCAGGGCCGCAGGTCTGGGGATGCCGGCAAAGTTCATAATCAGACCTGTACACATAAACGATATCGGCACAATACTTACCGGATTTCTCAATAGCTCCAGAAACGCTTCATGTAATTTTAATCTTTTTCCTTTTGAATATACACTCATTAATGGGAATCCAACTAAGTAATAATACGGGATGAATAAGGATATGTATAGACTCGAAAGGTAAAGCCCCTGCTCGCCATAGAAAATAAAACAGAGAAATCCGCCGAGTGTCAGTCCGACATTGGAGAAGAGTGAGCAGGAGATAAAGCTGCCCTTTTCCGGTTTGTTCAGTCTCAAATAATTTGATATAAGAACGGCCGGGACAATTGAAAAGCTGATGACGGTCACATGAATCAGGGGAATAAGGGCCAGCAGCCCTTTTTTGAACTCTATTGACCAGAAGGAGTTCAGGATAACAATCGGGGTTAAAGTTATCATGATAATTTTTGTGATAGGTTTGCTGAATTGTGAAAAACTGCCGCAAAACTTTTTAAGACCGTATCCGAGGAAAAGAGAGCCGTAGATGATCAGAAGAAACAGAATAAATTTTGCTATCAAAAAACCTTCCTGATGTTTAGTTCTTAAATGTTCTTATTTTAGGCGCAGGGTGGGGGGGAACCGTTAAACCGCAGCCTCCTTCATTGTGAAAACCGTTTTTTCACATTAGTATAATATTATTTGAACGAATAGTTAAATACTCTTGAAAATTAGATGAAAACAGCTTACTTTTCATTGATTTCTTATTTTCTATTTAATATATTTGAACAAATTAGAAAATTAAAAATTTAACAAATATATTTATAAGGAGGGAAGGTATGGCAGTAAAAAAGAGTCCTATGGAAAGGATGAATGATACCTGTGATACCTGCGAAATATGGTGGGATTCATCCCCTTTGGTTTATAACTCATGGTCACAAAAAACTCTGGCGGATACTCCGGATGAGATGAGATCGGAACTATCCGAATGGCATAAAAGGTATTTTATTAGTGATAAACCCCTTGAACAGCTTTTCCGCGGAGTTACGACCAACCCTCCACTTTCCTGGGCTGCAGTGAATGATGATCCGGGTTTCTGGAGAGAATGGGCGATTGAACAGAAACGAAAAAATCCTGATGCCTCTGTTCATGATATATGGTGGATGATGTACCGGGAGATAGTGAAAAGAGGGGCGGAGAGATATCTCGGTGTTTTTAACCGTTCCGGTTTCCAGTACGGGTATCTTTCAGGTCAGGTTGACCCAAGGGATTATGATAATGAGGCGGTGATGAAGAAGCAGGCCCTTGAAATTGCGGATGTTGCAAGTAATATAATGATCAAGATCCCTGCCACTGGTGAAGGAGTAAGGGTAATTAAGTTTTTAACCTCGAAAGGTATTCCAACCAACGCGACTCTTGCGTTTGTCATGCCGCAGTTTGCCGCTGTCGCGAACGCGGTGAAAGAAGGGGTTGAGATGGCAAAGAGAGACGGAGTGGATCTTTCGCGCTGGAGATCGGTTATAACAACCATGGCCGCGCGGTATGAAGAGCTCGGGGATTTTAAGAAGGAATCAGAGAAGATAGGAATTGAATTGACCGAGGCCGAGATTCGATGGTCATCGATCGCCATCTTGAAGAAGGCGATCAACTTTCTTATTGAAGGCAATTATCCGAGTAAGATGCTTGTAGCATCAATGAGAAAAGGTCCTGTAGTTGACGGAAAGACGAGAATGTGGCATTTTGAGAAGGTAGCAGGGGCAGATCTTGTCTATACCTGTCCGGGTAAGTATATCAAAATGGTGGATGAGTACTGTTATGATATAGAGTTTGATAAAGACGCGTGGAAAGAACCAGTTCCCGAAGAAGTGCTGGATAAACTTAATAAGTTTCAGTACTTCAGGGAGGCCTACGACCCCAATGGACTTGAGCCGCCCCAGTTCAATACCCATCCATCTACTGCTGCCACTGCTAATTCCTTCAGTAAGGCAACTGATGAAATGGAAAGCTTTGTGGCAGAAGCATTAAAATTAGCTGATATTAAATCAAGGGTCCAAATACCTGTTTGAATATGTATGTAAAAACTGTTTTCGCCCTCTCAGGAGGGCGTTTTTTTTGTTGAAAATATTTAAATTATTGTATAACTTCAAAACGGGCAACATACTTAAGGGGATACTTAATTTCGTTATGGTAACTATAACAAAAGAAAAAGGCTCAATGCCTAAATATTTACAGCTCAGTGAATGGCTGCGGGGGATGATAGATAAGGGCAGGTATGCTGTCGGGGAGCGTCTTCCTTCCGAAATCGAGTTTTCCCGGATGTGGCAGGTAAACAGAAACACAGTGCGGCAGGCCATTTTACAGCTTGTAAATGAAGGGCTTGTTATTAAAAAGAACGGAGTAGGAACATTTGTCACATCCAGGAATGATGACCTGCTTAAGTATTCTCTCAAAAATATTACAAGTTTGACTTATGAGTTCTCGAAAAGGAATATAAATACCAGGACCCTGGCAATTTCAAAGAAAGTTATTACGACAACCTCTGATATGGCTGAAAAATTGATGCTGGGAAGTGACAACAGGGCAATTCAAATAAAAAGGGTCCGGCTTGGCAATGACATCCCGCTTGTAATTGAAAGGAGCTACCTCTCTTACAGGGAATATAAAAAGATCCTGGTATTGGAAATCCCGGATTCTCTGTACAAACTGCTTGTTGAAAATTTTAACATAACGCTCGAAAGGTCGATCCAGACACTGCGGGCAATTGTGCTTCCTGATATTGACGCGAAGCTTCTGGACGTTGAGCCCGGTTTTCCCGCGATGTTTCAGGAGTCAATAATTTACGATGAGAACAATATTGCTGTTGAACTGCTTCATTCAAGCTATAGAGGAGATAAGTTTATCTTCAGTGTCGAATCCGGAAAGTTCAGCCCCACGGATCTGAAATGATTAGTCTGGTTCCCGCCTATGTATGTGCGAAGGCCATGTTTTGATAACTATAATTGAGGTTGTCTCACAACCTCATATTAGGCTGTCCCATACATACAGATTATAAATTTGATGCTATTATTATACAATACATTGTGTCTAAAGAGGCATTTTATATGTTAAGGGACAGCCTGAATTTTATAGACGTACCCTTTTTGCCTTTTGCCATGTCTCTATTATGTCCGGGTACAGTTTACCAGGATTTCCGCCCGCCACCTGGTCTCCCTCCGCCTCGACGGCCTTCAGAGCGGGGGCGAGCCTCATTGACGATAAGAGGTTGTCCCTTTACCTCCTTGCCGTTAAGGTTTTCGATTGCGGACAGAGCGTCAGCTTTAGCGGGCATCTCCACAAATCCAAATCCTCTTGATTCGCCACTGAACTTGTCCTTAATAACAGCAGCAGATGCGATTTCCCCGAAAGGCTCAAAAGCCTGCCGCAAGTCATCTTCTGTAACATCGGATGACAGATTGCCTATGTAGATATTCATCCTGACCTCCTTTTTATCTTAAAATAATAAGAACCATTTTCTGCTCAATTAAATCTAAACTATTTGGTTTTTTAATTGTTTTCGTCTTCTGAGTGTACAACTTACTTCTTTCATTTTAAAAATGCAAACTTATTAAAGCAGAAACTGCAATTTTGTTGTTTATACACTTATAATGATCCTTTCGGTTGGGATATATGAATAATGCATAAATATACATTTTATATATTTGATACTAACATTCCGGATAATTATTTCAATAAACCTTTAATTTATTGTTAAGTAAAAATTTAAAAACAAGAATATTGTAGTTTAGGTTGACTTGTTCGCATTAAATGTATATATATACATAATATTTATAATTATAAATAGGAGGATATATGTGCGGGATTGTCGGAGGAATTGATACAACCGGCGGTACAATCAAGGGTTCGGATTTTATCGAGGCAATAAGTGTTCAGCATGATAGGGGAAACGGGCTGGGAGGCGGGTTTGCCGCCTATGGAATATACCCCGAGTTCGATCGTTACTACGCGCTTCATATTGCCTGCAATAATGAGAGGTCGGCAAAGAGGGCTGATGAG
This sequence comes from Spirochaetota bacterium, assembly GCA_030673105.1. Lineage (GTDB taxonomy): Bacteria > Spirochaetota > B62-G9 > B62-G9 > DRHN01 > DRHN01. The sequence goes on along the minus strand of DAOVJS010000060.1, from coordinate 5,309 downwards.
TTTATAAGGTCTCACCTCTATGTGAAAATAGCTGAAGATATGCCCACAAAGGATGTGAAAAACATTCCCTGGCATCCTCTTTTAAAAAGGTACTTCACGTTTCCAGGCCCGAGTAATGAAGACCTAAAACTCTCAAATCTCGGACCCACAACTGTACATGATGAGGAGGCAATGCTTGATGCGTATATGAAAAAATTTGTTTTTAACTTTAACAGCACTATCCCTGAGGCGTTTGTAATGTCGTGCGGGAAAAATATGGGTGTGTTCAAAGGCGTTGGCTACCCGGAAGATATAGGAGAGTTTTTCCTTGTTGACAGGATGGAAGCTCCTGTCTGGCTGGTTCACAGCAGGTTTCCCACAAATACCCAGAGCTGGTGGGGCGGAGCTCATCCATTCTCTCTTCTGGAATGGTCTGTAGTGCATAATGGTGAGATCACGTCATACGGCGTAAACAGGAACTATCTCCGGATGTTTGGCTATGATTGTTCTCTAAGGACGGATACCGAAGTAATCAGCTACATGTTTGATCTATTTGTACGGGAAAGACATTTGCCTGTTGAGGACACGTGCACTGTGCTTTCCCCGCCTCTATGGAAAGAAATAGAAAGTATACAGGATAAGGAGAGAAGAGATTCTATCTTACAATTAAGACAGTATTATCCGCAGGCTCTCCTTAACGGCCCTTTTGCGATTCTGGTAACGAATGGGCATGAAATGGTAGCCATGAATGATAACCTGAAGCTAAGGCCGCTTGTCGGTGCAATAAGAGGGGGTCAGTGCTTTTTCTCAAGCGAAGAGTGCTCCTTTGAGATCCTGTGCCCGGACAGGGAAAAAACATGGATGCTTAAGGGTGGTAAGCCCGAGATTGTGAGGATGAAGGAGGGACTGAATGTCGCAGGATAAGTTAAATTCCGCTTCCTCCAATGAAAAGGAATTACAGCTTGATATGCTTAAAAACTGGAAGAGACCGGTTAAGTATATGCCGGTGTTTGATTACGACCGGTGTACCAGGTGCGGGCTCTGTGCTGCTGCGTGTACATGGGGTGAAATAAGACTTATCCCCGAGAAAGTTGAAGATGGGAAACCGGTCAGTATCCCCGTGGCAAACAGGAGTTCCTGCGGGGCATGCCATTACTGTGAACGTCAGTGTCCTGAAGAGGCGATCACAATTGTTGATACTCCCTTTGTCTCTTCTCACAGGTACTGGAGGGGAGATCAAAAAAACCTCTGGAGGCAGGTAGACCCGAATAAGCCCGGGCATGTGCTTTTAATTTCAACAGGTTCAGATTCTGAACTGATAAGTTATTTTGACAGGCTTATGTTTGATGCGTGTCAGGTCACAAACCCTCCTGTTGACCCTCTGAGAGAGCCGATAGAGTTGAGGACCTATCTTGGAAGGAGGGATTTTAACGGAAATACTAAACCGACGCTTCTTGAAACCCGGATTCCGATACTTTTTTCCGCGATGAGCTACGGATCTATAAATCTTCGAGTCCAGATAGCCGACGCAAAAGCGGCAAGAACTCTCGGGACCTTCTGGAATACAGGGGAAGGGGGTCTTCATAAAAAGCTCAATGATTACTCTGACAACACCATAGTTCAGGTAGCCTCAGGGAGGTTCGGCGTAAACCCCAGGTTTTTCAGGAACTGTTCAGCCGTGGAAATCAAGATAGGGCAGGGCGCGAAACCCGGTATCGGCGGGCACCTGCCCGGCGAAAAGGTTACCGAAGAAATTTCCAGAACAAGGATGATCCCGCAGGGTTCGGACGCACTCTCACCGGCGCCTCACCACGACATCTACTCTATTGAGGACCTTCGCCAGCTCATTTATGCGATTAAAGAGACAACGGGTTATAAAAAACCTGTATTAGTAAAAGTTTCCGCCGTTCATAACATCGCTCCGATTGTTTCCGGTATTGCCCGCGCGGGCGCGGATATAATAGCAATTGATGGATTCAGAGGAGGTACAGGTGCGGCACCCAGACGCATAAGACAGTCAATGGGAATACCCATAGAGGTTGCGATATCTGCCGCTGATAGGAGGCTTCGGGAAGAAAAAATTCGTCACGAAGTTTCGCTCATTGCCGCGGGGGGTATCAGAAATTCGGCCGATGTGCTGAAGGCCATATGTCTTGGTGCTGATGCTGTTTACATCGGAACCGCGGTTCTCGTAGCACTTGGATGCGGACTCTGCCAGAGGTGCTATGCCAGTAAATGCAGCTACGGGATTACAACTAACAGGGCTGATCTTGCAGGCAGGATAGACATCGATATCGCCTCACAGGCGCTTGTCGGGCTCATACGTGCCTGGTCGGATGAAATTAAGGAACTGATGGGCGGGATGGGCATCAACACAATAGGTTCCCTTGTGGGAAATAGAGAAAGATTGAGGGGTGTGCACCTCACTTCTGAAGAGCTGGATGTGCTGGGTGTGAAGCAGGCCGGAAAATAATATCGTTAGGAGTGCCCGGCACTGCTTGCTGATTGAATAGTATAAGTCCGGCACTGCTTGCTGATTAATTACTTAAAAAGCTATGGAGGAATAGGTTGGAAGAAAAAATGGCAGACACATCGACCATCTGTAAACTACAGGTTGGATTGATGCACTACCGGGATCTCAACTACACGATTCGAAGAAAGATCGGTGAAGGGGTTCGCCATTTTATTCTTGAGGAGGTGATAGGCCAGAGATATATTGGGGCCGGTCTCGATACCGGAGTTGTACTGGAGATAAAAGGTATCCCCGGACAGGATCTCGGTGTTTTTAACGGAGGGGCAAAGATCATAGTACATGGAAACGCCCAGGATGGGGTCGGAAATACAATGAACAATGGATTTATAGTTATTCATGGTAATGCTGGCGACATTCCGGGGCATATGGTGAGAAATGGAAAGATATATATAAAAGGATCCGCAGGATTCAGGGCCGGCATAATGATGAAGGAGTATGAAAGAAAACATCCTGTAATGATTATTGGTGAGACAATAGGTGATTATGTTGGAGAGTATATGGCCGGAGGAACGATAATTATTTTAGGGTGCAGCCTTAAAAATGGAGAATCACCGGTTGCAAGGCATGTCGCCTCGGGTATTTTTGGTGGTGAGCTGTTTATCAGGGGATATGTCGCAAATGACCAGTTAGGGGAGGGAGCAATAATATCTGAGGCCGCTCCCGATGAAATTGAAAAGATAATTCCACATCTTACGGAATATTCGGAGATTTTTGGGATAGACCTGAATGAAATATTGAACTCATCCTTTTCTGTAATCAGGAGAGCGGGACAGAGGCCATTCGGTAATTTGTATGTTCCTTCAAGTAAAATAGCCCGGGATTTCAAACCAGTCCACAGAAATATAAAGCCTCCGTGCGCATTTGCGTGTCCTGTGGGTATTCCCAATCCGGTCATTATCAGAAAACTCAAAGAAGGGAAAATTGAGGAGGCATTTGATATAATTGACAACTATACTCCTTTCAGATATTCCTGCTGCGGTATGGTCTGTCCCGGTCTCTGCCGTGCGTCCTGTACCAGAAATAGTCTGGGTGAGCCTGTCAAAATAGACAAAATTGCGAAACAGTATCATCCTGCCGGAAAAGTGAAAATATTAGAAGATCCGAAGAACGAACACATTGGAATAATCGGGGCCGGTCCATCCGGTTTGTCAGCCGCATGGCATCTGGCAAGGAGAGGATATAAGGTGGATGTTTATGACAGGGAGGATGATATAGGTGGAAAGCTCACCCATAATATTCCGGATGAACGGTTATCCGGCCCGGATGTTTCGAAAGATTTAAGCAGGATCAAATCCCTTGGAATTAATTTTTTTACCGGTACTGACGTGGATCGACGGTTCTTTAACGAGCTGAGGGAGAAATACTCAGCGCTCATTCTTGCCATTGGCGCGCAGAAACCAAGAAAAATTGGATTTAAAGGGGAGGAGAAAGCCGTCTCTTCATTTCAATTTCTAAGGTCATCTAAAATGGAAAAAAAGGAGTGGGAGCTTTCAAATAAATCTGTTGTGATAATAGGGGCGGGTAATGTGGCAATGGATGCGGCCTGTGAATGCTTCCGCTTCTCAGCGGATACGGTCACTGCTATCGATGTACAAAAACCTGCGGCTTTTGGAAAAGAGCTGGAAAGGGCATTATCCCTCGGGACGAAAATTATCTATCCAAGATTTATTGAAAGGTATGAAAAGGGTGAGGTAAAATTAAAAAACGGAGAGAGCCTCAAGGCGGACCTGCTTATAGAGGCAGTCGGCGAGATCCCTGAACTCGATTTTATCGGAGAAAAACTTGTATTTGAAAGAGGTTCGTTTACGACTAACATACCGAATGTTTATGTCATAGGTGATGTGGCTGCTCCGGGGCTTGTTACACATTCAATAGGGATGGGACTGAGAATTGCAAACCGGCTGCACTGCCTCTTTCAGGGAATACCGGAAGCAGAAGAGATATACGAAGTTGTTGATAAGAGGAAAGTTAATGTCATGTATTTTAAGGAGAGAGATGCTTTTTATAACACTCTTGACGACTGTTTTTCCTGCGGTACGTGTATTCAATGCGATATTTGTGTGGAAAACTGCCCGAGGGGCGTGATTCAAAGGACCGGAGAAAACTTCATTATAGACCTTGAGGTGTGCACGGGATGCGGGGTTTGTGCCTCTGTCTGTCCGAGGGGAGCAATTACCATGGAACCCATTTAGGACATAACAATATGTTGATTTATTTTTTCAAATTTAAATCTTGAAGGCCGTCTATTAAACCTTTGAGGGAGGAGACCTCTGGGAGATCAGGAATTACGCAGCAGGCTCATCCTGAATATCATCAGGAGAGAGAGAATACACAATCAGGATGAGCTTAAAGAAAGGCTTAAAGCCGCAGGCATAGGAGTAACCCAGGCCACCCTGTCCCGGGACCTGAAGGCTCTCGGAGTCACGCGGGTTTTTAATCCGGATGATGGTTATATATATACCAGTTCATTCAATAAAGCGGAAAATGCTTCTCCTGATCCCGGTACGAAGCCGGATTTAATTAATGGAATAAAGGATATACAGTTTTCAGGGAATCTTGCGGTCATAAAAACAAGGCTCGGCCACGCGACAGGATTTGCCTTTGAGATTGACCAGCTTAAAATACCGGATGTGATCGGTACAATTGGAGGAGATGACACGATTCTTGTTATTCTCAGGGAGAATGCCGATCAGGAATCTTTCCTCAGGGCGCTCAGAGACAGTTAGAATGAACATCTTCTTTATACACCTGTCAAAAATACTCGTGAGTTTTTTTAACAGGTGGTGAAATAAGTAGC
>DAOVJS010000091.1 GCA_030673105.1 Spirochaetota bacterium | reverse complement strand
TGCCCCTCCCATAAAGGCGACTCAATTTTTCCCGCCTTTTTGATTTTTTTCAGATCTGCTTCACCGTGAATTTGTAAATCCTTACGGCGTGTATCTGTAGCATAAAAATACTCTGCTATCAAATGATCCAGGGCTTCCCCTTCAATCGGGAAATCCTTGGGTGTATATTTCTTCCCGTCAAAAAAATAGATCCACATCTGTGGTGCCTGGCCGTATTTCGTCATATAGTAATCCACAATTTCCCAAAGGCCCTCCTCCAGTTCATCATGGGGGACATCTTCTTTCAGAGCTATAAAAAAGGCCCTGCTCTGGCCAATATCCTTGAATGAAGCAACTCTTACGTATTTAAATGAAGCAAAACCCGATAGAGCACCTATGAAAACGAAACAGATAATGAAAAACATAATCAGTTTTTTTTTCATTTCACGGACCTCGATTGGTAAAATAATTTTCCTTATTTTAAACCAATTACATGTTTTGTCAAGGGAAAAAATATCTGCGCGCTACGCGTAAAAGATATATCTGACACTTTATTACTTTTCTTGACACTGAGGTATAAGTATATTACGATTCCGCATCCCTTTAAACTCGAAGAGAGGAGATTAGCTTCATGAAGGAAGTTCTATGTTATGGAGACTCAAACACCTATGGAAGAGACCCTCTTACAAAAAAGAGATTTAAAAGAAATGTACGCTGGCCCGGTGTTCTCCAGAATACACTGGGAAGCGATTACCACATAATCGAAGAAGGCCTGAACGGAAGAACGACAGTCTGGGATGACCCGGTCAGAGACTTTACAAAAAGAAATGGAAGCTTATACCTGCTCCCCTGCCTCGAGTCTCACAGCCCCATCGACCTGGTTATTATCATGCTGGGGACAAACGATCTGAAAATGCGTTTTTCTGTATCCGCCTATGATATCGGCCAGAGCATCGGCTCATTGATAGAAATTGTAAAAAACAGTAAGTCCGGTCCGGATGATGGGGCTCCGAAAATCCTGCTGCTTGCTCCCCCGCCGCTGGGAAAGCTGATAGAATATGCAGACACGTTTACAGGAGGGCCATCGAAATCCAGAGAACTGGCAGCTCATTACAAAAACATAGCTCAGGAGCATGGATGCGGGTTCTTCGACACCGGAACCGTAATAAAGTCGAGCAAAGTCGATGGATTGCATTTTGACCCGGAAGGCCATGAAGCCCTGGGAAAAGCTGTTGCTGTTGCTGTAAACAAAACCTTAAATCCATAAAACTTTTATCAGGGGAAGGAAGCCGTTATTTATCATCCGATGCAAATGTTATAAAAATTTAAATCACTTTAAATGGAGGATACAATGGCAAAATTCAAAATCGGCTGTCAGACCTACACCTGGGAGATGCTGGGCGATAAATGGAAAGGGTCTGTTGATGACATTCTTGATATAATTTCAGAGGCCGGCTACCAGGGAGTAGAGATAACAAATACAATGATAGGAAAATATTATGATGCTCCGGATAAATTTGCCGGCACGCTTGATAAAAGAGGGCTCGAATTTGCTGCTATAGGCTTTGTTCCTTTATATGGATGGACTGATGCTTCACATATAGAAGATGAAATACAGAATGCTGTAAAAGGTGTGGACTTCGCTTCACATTTTCCCGTCTGCCGGTTTGACCTCGCGGGGGGAAGCGCGGCAAGCAGGGAGAACCTAAATGAGAAATTCAACACCATGCTGCGTATCTATAATGAGATAGCTGAATACGCATCGAAAAAAGGGGTTCCGGTCGATGTACACCCGCATTCTCACGCGGGATCAATCATTGAGACTGCTGAAGAGTATGAGCGGCTAATGGCAGGTATAAATCCGGACCTCATTGGCTGGTGTCCTGACACGGGACATATTGTCAGGGGAGGTCTTGATCTTCTTTCAACATTGAAAAAGTATCAAAATCGAATTAAGCACATACATTTAAAGGACGTTGATTCTGAAGGCAAATGGAAAATTATGGGCCAGGGGGTATGCGATTTTAGAAAAACCCTTCAGTCACTTGAAGACGCCGGTTATTCCGGCTGGGTGATAGGCGAAGAGGAATCGGAAGAGGCATGGAATGACCAGAAGAAGTCTGTCTCTGAAAACAGGCGTTATCTAAAATCACTTGGTTACTAGCCAAACGAAAGTTTATCCCGATAGTTGGTGACAACAGCTTTTATTAGATCAGAAGGGTTTTCAGCAACTTCCTCCATTGCTCTTTTAATATCTGTAAAGGAATAGGTATGAGAAATTAATTCCGACTGGTCGAACACTCCTTTTTCCATCAATTTTACAGCGTCAATCAGATCTTTGTGGAAGTTTTTCGACATATATGGAGTGGTGTTTAACACCTGTAACCCTTTCATGTGCCAATCTCCCGTGGGAATCACTTCATCCTCCGCGTGATGCCCGAAAATACAGAGCCTGGCTCCATTTTTTAACATTCCTGTTGCCTGTTTAATAACTCCCTTTGCCCCAACCGCCTCAATTACAACGTCGACTTTATTTTTTGAAATATCCAATACGGCCTGAACAGCATCCTCATCACGGGAATTGACAATTCTATTTGCGCCGAACTTTTTCGCCATTGACAGCCTGTTATCATCTATATCGATTGCTGTAAGATTATGGATAAAATCTTTAGGCAATCCCTGAATTATCAGCAACCCCATATAACCGCATCCGATAACCACCACATCATCGCCGGGCTCAATACGTAAATATCTGAGTGAGCTTACAACACACGCAACAGGCTCTGCTACCCAGAATTCATATTCTTCAACATCTTCTGGTATTTTTACGACTGTATCAAGATCAGCGACAAAATAATCAGCAAAGGCTCCTCCGAATGAGTCCGATGTCACTTTTTCACCGGGCTTAATATCTTTTACATTAATCCCGACAGCTTCAACAATTCCAACCCCTTCATGGCCGGGCTTCGCGCTATAAGCCGGATCGGTTCCGCTATCTTTATAACATTTGATATCATACTTACAGATACCGCACGCCTTCATCCTCACGAGTACCTGGTTTTCTCCTGGACAATTTATCTTCTGCTCAGTAATAGATATTTCTCTATTATCATTGAATGATATGCAGGCTATTTCTTCATTATCAGGCATGGTACTTTTTTCTGAAATATTTCTCATTACGGCAGGTTTTGAATACAGGCTATTTAAGTGCCGCTCTAAGGAACTTCAAACCTTCTCTCGGTATATCATTCTGATCTTCAACAAGCGGCCGCCATATGTTGGCGAATGCCGCTACCTCTCCCTGGGCGAAACTCTCAATGACCCCGTACCCCTCATAATCAATATCATTCAGAGCCTTGTTTACTTCTTCCCACGGGATATGATCATTACCCGGTATTCCCCTGTGGTTTGCGCAGGTATGAAAGTGAACGAGGTGCTTTTTTGAATCACGGATTGCGTCACCGATATTTATATCTTCAATATTCATATGAAAGGTGTCAAGCATCATCTTAATTGAAGGATTGTCGACCTGTTCGCACATTTGAAATGCCTGATCCGCTGTATTGATCATATCGATCTCAAATCTGTTTATCGGCTCCATTGCTATAATGATGCCTTTTTTCGCGGCATCTTCACCTATTCTTTTGAGGGAATCTGCCGATCGGTCCCATTCAGCTTTTCTTTCCACATCCGGAAGATATCTTTTCTTCCCAATCTCTGAGTACAGCGGGCCTCCAACGATCCCGGCACCAATTTCCTTGCCCCAGTCCGTGTAATCCCGCATATAATCGATCCCCTTTTGGCGTATACCGGCATCGTCACTTGAAATATCATTGGACTCACTAAATACACCGCACAGGGTCACCTCCAGCCCCAGTTCATCTAATTTCTTACGGGTTTTTTCAGGGTCCATTGTCCTGAACTCGTTTCCGGGCGTTAACTCAACAGAATCAAAACCCATGTCACTGATCATTTCAAGAATAGGTATGTCATTTTCAGAAAAATCAAGGACCCACACGAGTGTATTTACTCCGAACTTTATCTTCATCTTCATCCTCCTGTTATGGTTTTATTTCTTTTCCCGCAGGCGGCTAATGCATGCTTACAATATAGAAAGGGCAAAAATATTGAGAATCTATCCTATTGCCAGAGACTTTCCTGTTTCTTCATCAAAAAGGATCATGTGCTCCTCTTCAAATTCTAACCAGACCTTTTCCTTTTGTTTTACTGTTTGAGTTGGATGCGTGCGAATCTTAAGTATCTTCTCACCGATCTGCAGATTGATTATGTTCATTGAACCAAAATGCTCTAAAAACAAAACTGCGGCCTCAAGTCTGGATTTCCCCTTCTCTCTGTGTAAAATAATTGCCTCAGGGCGAATCCCCATTATCAAGCCTTCCTTTTTTGAAAACCCCCTAACCTTTTTTGCCATTTTTTCAGATAATGAGACATGGATGAGACCTTTCTCGAGATCAAGCGCCGGAGAAGCACCTTCCACTATTTTACAGGAGAGAAAGTTCATTTTAGGATTTCCGATGAACCCTGCAACAAAAAGATCACTCGGCTTTCTATACACTTCTTTGGGAGTGCCGATCTGATGTATAACCCCCTCATTTAATACCGCAACCCTATCACCCATCGACATGGCCTCAACCTGGTCATGTGTTACATAAAGCGTAGTTGTTTTTAAATCTGACTGTATTTGACGCAGCTCAACCCTCAGCTCTTCACGCAGTTTCGCGTCCAGGTCTGAAAGCGGCTCATCCATTAAAAAGATCTGTGGTTTTCTTACAATCGCCCTCCCGATACCGACTCTCTGCATCTCGCCCCCTGATAAAGCGTCGGGCATTCTGTCTAAAAGAGGTGTTATATGAAGGAGATCTGCGACATGTTCCACTCTGCTGTTGATTTCCTCTCCACTTTCCCTATACATGGGTGAACGAAGCGGAAATTCCAGATTTTTTCTCACAGTCATCTGCGGGTACAGAGAAAAAGATTGATATACAAAAGCAACATCTCTTTCCGCCGGGCTGAGCGCGGTCGCGTCTTCTTTTCCGAATAACAATTCACCGGAATCTATCTTTTCGAGTCCGGAAACCACTCTCAATGTGGTTGTTTTGCCTGCTCCTGTGGGCCCTACCAGAACGAAGAATTCCCCTTCTTTAATATCCAGATCTATCTCATTTAAAGCGACAATTTTTCCGAATTTTTTCACTACATTTTTAAGAACGATAGTCGGCATAAATCATTACCTCATCTCTATAATATTTCCTTTTTCGTTTGCTGATCAAAGATACGTATTTTATCCTGATCCGGCACCGCCCATACGGTTTCTCCCGTTTTAGGCAGTATATCAGGGTCGGTAAGTACTTTTACAACATGGTCTCCTGAGCGAAGATTGACAATATTTTCAGGCCCAATTTCCTCAACTATTGTTACTTTCATATCAAAACCGTACACATCTTTTTTGAAGCTCAGTTTAATATCCTCGGGCCTGATACCCATCATAAGCACTGCTTTGTCTTCTCCAACGGCCTTTATTTTTTTAACAATTTTTTCATTGATCTGTAATATTTTCCCGTCCAACCCCAGCTTAAGAGTATTATTTTCTTCCAGAGAGCAGTCAATAAAATTCATCCCCGGGCTCCCCAGAAAATTGGCGACAAACATGTTTACCGGATTGTGATAGACATATTCCGGAGCATCTATCTGCTGTATCTCACCTAAATTCATCGTCACGATCCTGTCAGCTATGGCCATGGCCTCCATCTGATCATGGGTCACGTAGATCGTCGTTGCCCCAATTTCAAGATGAATCTTTTTAATCATGGTCCTGGCTTCTTCACGGAACTCAGCGTCAAGTGTCGACAGGGGCTCATCCAGCAGAAAAACTTTCGGTTTAATGACAAGGGCCCTGGCAAGCGCCACACTCTGCAGGTCTCCGCCGCTCAAATGGGATGGTTTAAACTGTAATATTTTATCTATCCGCAATAACTCGGCTACTTTCATCACTTCTCTTTCTATATCACTTTTTTTATGTTTCATGGCGCGAAGCGGAAATGAAATATTCTGATAAGCGCTCATATGCGGAAAAAGAGCATAGTGCTGAAACACAAAACCGACATCACGGTCAAGAGTCGGCAGATCATTGACCATCTCGTTATCAATATAAATTTCTCCCTCTTCGGGATTTTCCAGTCCGGCTATACACCTCAATGTTGTGGTTTTCCCGCACCCGGAAGGCCCCAGGAAAACTACAAGCTCTCCCTTTTCAATCTCGAGGTCGGCATTTTTAACCGCTACGGTTTTGCCGAACCTCTTCGTCATATTAATTAGGCGAATCATAGACATTATATACATTACCCCCTTATGACACCAAAAGTTATACCGCGCAGCAGGTTCTTTCGAACCAGATACACGAAAACAAGAACCGGAATTATATAGATCAGGCTGGAGGACGCGAGCACACCCCAGATGATCCCCTCAGCTCCGTAGGACATCGTAAATATTGTGGGCGGCATAAAAACCCATTTTCTCGTTCCTATAACAATGGCGAATAGAAACTCGTTCCATACAAGGATGCCGCAAAATATCGCGGTTGCCGCAAGGCCGGGCTTTACCATAGGCAGTACCACTTTTAAAAAGGCCCTGAATCGGGTATACCCGTCACACATAGCAGCTTCCTCAAAGGAGAAAGGCACATCATCAAAAAAGCTCTTCATGATCCACACAGAGAAAGCCATGTTAAACATCGTGTATAAAAGAAGGAATCCAATATAAGTATCTTTGAGGCCTATATTTGTAAAGAGGAGGGATATCGGTACAAGTACCACAATAGGCGGAAGCATCCTCGTTGAAAGAATGGCAAACAGCAGGTCATCTTTTCCCGGCATGTTATATCTTGACAGGACATAAGCCGCCATGGTCCCCAATAACAATGACAGCAGAGTAACTGACGTGGTCATAAGAATCGACCTTCCCATGGCCGCGATGAACGACGTAGCCGCCCCGGCCCTTCCCGCTCCGACCTCTCCTCCTTCAGCAGTGCCGATAAACGTTTTATAATTGTTAATTGTGGGCTTGAAAAAAATCTTCGGTACGGGATCAAAGATCTGGACCTTGGTCTTTAATGATGTGACTCCCATCCAGAATATGGGGAACACGTAGGCGACAAAGACAATTGCGATCACTATAAATATTATAACTTTACCTGCTACCTTGATCCCTTTTTTTCTTTTTCTACGAATTTTTCGATCCAATTTTATCCTCCCTGTTTATCCTTTATCCAGATCTATTACCGGGCCCTGGCTTTGAGGAGATATTTAATGTAAATATTACTCAGCGCTACAATCAATATAAGCAGGATGTATGCGAAAGCACAGGACACACCTGTCTTGCTGGATAAGAAAGCGTCACGATAAAGAAGCATTGACACGGTCTGAGAACTGAAACCGGGCCCCCCCTGTGTCATCCCCCATCCGATATCAAACAGTTTAAAAGCATCCATCGTACGGAATATCATGGCAATCATCATGAGGGGCCACATCAGGGGGAAAGTAATATGGGAAAACCTGAACCAGCCGGACGCCTTGTTCACTTCCGCGGCTTCGTAGAGATATTTTGGTATAGCCGAAACACCTGCGAGACAGAAGAGAAACATGAACGGAGACCACATCCAGGTATCTGCGATGATTATCCCGAAAAGAGCCGTCTTTTCATGCGCGAGCCATTCTATCCGTGGAAGCCCGAAAAAAGTGTTTAGCGCATAGTCGATCACACCCCAGTTAGGCTCCAGCATGTACCTCCAGAACATGCCGACAACTACAGGTGAAAGCATCATGGGAGCGAGAATCAGTGTGGTGATTATACCCTTCCCCTTAAACTCCCTGTTGAACAGTAGAGCCAGCCCCAGCCCGATAATCGACTGAATCAAAACAGAGAAGATAACAAACTTACCTGTAGTACGGTAGTGCTTCCAGATATACTCATTTCTTAAAACATCTTTATAATTTTTAAAACCTACAGTATTCGGTTTTATCACTTTTATGCCGGGTTTTTCCTTAACCAGTCCCGGGAAAAGCCTGAATCTCCCCTGAACTGCCCGGTAATCTGTGAAACTGAGATAGGCCGACCAGATCAGCGGATACAGAATAAGAAATACAAGTAGTGCGATACAGGGCATGAGAAACAAATATTTCAGCTGTTTATCCGTAATACCCCTGTGTGCCTTTTTTCTTTTTGTTGTTCCACCCATTGAACTTACAGTACTCAAGTTAATTGCCTCCTCAAACTTAATTAAACCGGAGCCCCGGCAGGCCGGGGCCCCGTTTTTTCATTGTAATTTCAATTACTTGTAAAAAGCATCAAGAGAAGCCTGGTTCCGTGCTGCTAACTCATCCAGAGCTTCCTTGATCGGCATGGCCCCTGTAACAGCGCTGTTAAGAAGCTCCTGTGAAGCCTGTAAGAGCTCATTATACACAGGAATGTTCCATATATCGCGGACATAGGGCAGTGCTTCATACAATGCCTTGTTCTGCGGCAGAATATCCCAGAACCTCTGAGATGACAGGACGTCCATGTAAGCGGGGTGTCCATGATTCTCGGCAAATGCCCAGATCTGCTCTGGCTCATAGAACCATTCGATAAAATCAGCTGCTTCCTGCTGATATGGTGAATAAGCACTGATTGTCATAGGCTGTCCTCCGAGGCTCACAACATGGGCTTCAGGACCCGCAGGAGGAACCGCAAAACCGACCTTATCATAAACCTTGGAGTGCTCAGGATCTGTAATACTTGGCGCGAATGAAGACCACTCAACAGCCATTGCGACTAGCCCCTGGCTCATGCTCTGAACTGTCTCGTCAAAGGCTGCGTTCGGCCACCCTGGAGGGGCGAACTCTGTCAGACTCTTGTAGAACTCCATTGCCTTGACCGCTTTCGGGCTGTTTATGTACCCTTCAGCAGTTTTTGTCGCCCTGTCCCAGAAAGCTCCTCCAAAACACCAGAGGACCTGGTTGAAGTCCCAGG
>DAOVJS010000174.1 GCA_030673105.1 Spirochaetota bacterium | reverse complement strand
TTTCCCAGGGCATGAAGGTGGCGGTTGAAATATCAATAATGGCAATGGAATCCGGAGTGGTTTCACCGGGTATAGAGATAATCGCGGTCGGGGGAACAGAAGAAGGGGCCGATACAGCGATTGTCGCGAGGCCTTCGTATGCGCGGAAAATAAAGAATTTTAAAATATGTGAAATTTTATGCAAACCAAGAATAGCGTGAATTAAAGTAAGAAAATATGTAAAACAGAAATATCGTGAATTAAAGTAAGATTTTGTGTAAGTCAGGAATAGCCTGAATTAAAGTGAGATTTTGTAAAACCAGTAATAGCGTGAATTATAGTGAGATCTGCTTCCCCTCCCTGTAGGACCGTTGAGCTGCTAAAACAACTTCAAGCGCGTTTTTCCCGTCTTCACCTGTACTTATAATCTCCCTCTCATCACGCAGTACTTTCAGGAAATAGCGGTCTTCTTCAAGAATATCTCCAACGATTTCTCCGTGGAGAAGCGGCCAGTGCAGGGTATCCGGAAATTTCCAACCCTCATCATCCACCGCTGTAATGCCCATGGGGCGGTAGTCCAGGTAGAGAGAGCCCTTTTCACCTATTAGTTCAAGGCAGACGTCACCGAACCCGCCCCACGACGCCGGCCTGGTCCATTTCACCATACCTTCAGATAGCCCCCATCCGGTTTCTATAACAGCAAGGCCGCCTTTTTTAAAACGAATAGTAATCCAGATGAAATCGTGAACCCCGAGCTCCTTCATCACCGGACCTTCAACGATCTCCGCGCTTACCTTAACAGCCTTATCGCTGAAGTACCAGAAAGCCTGGTCAATGTCATGAACGGATATGTACTCTTCCACTTCAACACGGCCTCCCAGCCGGCGCGCCTCCTGAACAGGGGCATTTCTTCGTGCGTAACAGACAAGAGGTTTTCCGATGGTATTCTCATCTACGGCAGCCTTAATTTGCGCGTATCTTGTATCAAACCTCAGAATGTGGCCCATCATCAGTTTTATTTTCTGCCCCGAAGTCTCGCTAATTATTGCGTCGGCATCCTCTATTGTAGTCGCAATTGGCTTTTCCAGAAAAATGTGTTTCCCTGCGGAGGCTGCGTCTACAACAATATCCCTGTGCAGGTTTTCCGGAGTCGCGATAACCACAGCGTCAACATCATGCCGTTTTAGAAGCTGTCTATGGTCGGTGTAGAAATCTACAGGTTTTGAAAGTCCCGGTATATCCGGCGGCTCCGTAAGTACAGGGTCGCTTACTGCTGAAATATGGGCATCCGGGCACTGGGCAAACGCACGCGCGTGGAGCATTCCCATAAAACCTGTGCCTATAATTCCTATTCCGATTTTATCTTTCATGAGCTGTCTCCTTCGGTCTGTTATATTCCGCTAATTCCCACCTGCAGTGTCTGTGAGTATTTTTTATCGCGTTTGCGCTTCTGAAATGTTTAATAGCGTTGATTTTGTGACCCCTGCCTTTGAGAGCAAGACCTGATAGATAGAGGTTTTCCGCCCTGTCTCCGTGGTCATTGACAAGAGCATTTTGCGCGAATGTTAAAAGACTTTCGAATATTGAGTCTGCTTCTTTATTTTTCCCAAGACACTGCAGGGCTTTTGCTTCATAATAGCGCAGTGCGTTCCATTCAGAATGCTCTTCTTCAGAAGCCATTTTCCACTGTTTTCTGGCAGTATCCAATTCACCCAGCTTTTCGAATGCTATTCCGATCCTGTAATGTACCTCCGCGTGACCTTTTTTAGCTGGTTCCCCAACACCTATGTTCCCCGGATATTTTAAAACCTCCTTGAAGCTTTCTATCGCCTCTCTATACCTGCCGGAAGCTGTAAGGAATATGCCCCTTCCAATGTTTGCGTCTTCGTAAATGCGCCTTACCTCAGTGTAAAACTCCAATGGGTGAAACTTGGTCCTGTGTAAAATCTCAAGCGCCTTATCGAAGTCTTTAACGTCGGCATAGTATGACGCCATTCTTTCCGCAATGATATCATTCTCAGCCAGATGATCCGGTATTTTATTTATAAGATTATATCTTTTTTCGTCCATACCATAAAAGGCGTACAGCTTATCGAGTTCATAGTATAATTTGTAGTCATTTCTATCACGTTTTAGGGCTAATTCATATTCTTTAATTGCCATATCCGGGTCGTTTAACACCCGGCTGTAAGCCAGGCCTAAATTTCTGTGAACCACTGAGAATTTTTTCTCTTTTTGAGCCGCCTGGCCCCAGAATTTAATCGCTTCGGCGTAACGGTCTTTCGAACACAGCAGGTTTCCCAGGTAATACAAGGCCTTCCAGTCTTCAGGCACCGACTTTATCACGCAGCGTAAAACTGCTTCAGTTTCAAGCCTGTGGGGAAATACAAATGAGGGGTCAGCCTCCGCTCCTAATTTGTAGTATTTTTTAGCTTCCTCTGATTTACCGATCTGCTCAGAATAGTACCCCATATAGTATAAAATCAGCGGATGTTTTATTTCCGCTTTATTTTTATCACCGGGCAACAGTGATAGTATTTTAATTCCCTCTTTTAATAATCCAAAACGTGCATAGTCGGTGGCCAGTTCAAGGTAAGATTGGAAGTTATTCCGCAGCAGTTCAATTAGGTTCTGTTTTTTCTTCTCCAGAGTGTTCCCGGTTTTAAGCTCCTCTGCTATGAAATAGCTTTCAGCTAAAGCAGGAAAATTTAACGGATCATTTGTTAATATACTCTGCACACAGGACCCTGCTTCTTTGAACATTTTCTTTTTCCGCAAACCGCATGATAGAAAAGCCCCGGCATCAAGATTTCCAGGGTACAGTCTGATGGATTTTTTTAACTGTTCTACTGCTTCATTTATTTTTCCTTCTCCCAGGTAAAGCCCTCCAAGCAGATATGAGCTTGCGGCCCCATATTTATGGCTTCTTGAGAGCATCCTTAATTCTGCTATGGCTTTTTTTAATTGTTCCATACTTATAAAACATGCGCCGAGAAAAAAACGTGCGCATTCATCTGTACTGTTCCTCTCCAGTGTGCTTTTCAACTTGGCAACCGCTTTATCAAAGCTACCCCTGCGAAAATGTAGTATGCCAAGGGACCTGTGTGCCGGGGAAAAACCGGGGTCATCTTTGAGGGCGTTGTTATACGCTTCCTCCGCACTGTTTGATTCGCCTGTTTTTTCATAATCCAGCCCGGTTTTCCATTGATCTTCGGCCCTCATTGTCTTTGAAACAGGTTCAATCTTGAAGTACCCTTTTACTTCCGGTTCATTTTCCGCTTCTTTGTCTCTACTGTATTCAGTTAAGGTTTCTCCTCTATCATTGGTCAGTAAAAGCCGGATTTTCTTGTTTTTCAGCTTTTTTGCGTCAAATTGAAATTCTGAAGTATAGGGCCGGCCCGGCTCAAGATCAATTCTCTTGTTCCAGATTGTATCCCTATCAGCATAGAGAGATATCTCAGCATTTTGCTGTGATGAAGTAGCATGAATACCAATATGGATTTTATCTTCAAGACAGGAAAATGAGAAAGCGGCTTCTTTGTTAACAAATACAGGTGTTCCTATTTTTCTTATGGGATACCACACCTCTTTCCATGTTTCCTCAGATACAGGAGACAGCATTTCCCAGATCCTCATCGTGGGCAGACGGCCGCTCTGCATTTCGGAATAGGGACCGTCACTGTCTGTCAGGAGACCGGTCCAAATTTTACCGTCACCGCTGTTTCCCCATGTGTAGAATTTTTTACCGGTGGCCTCTATGCGGTCTGCGTAGTTTATCATACCGCGTTTCAGGTCGTGGTTGTACCACGCTACAAAATCCTCTTTTAAATCCAGGCTGAAGAGGTCCTGGGCTTCGATGTGGTTCCTGTTCCAACTGAGATTGACGCCATTGTGAACCGGAAAATCTATTACATCGGTCAAAGTCATAACTTTAGTGGCAGTAGTGATGAATTCCAGTCCCTCGCTCGCAGGGGCCGCTGAATTGGCCCAGAACCAGTATCTGTTCGGAAGGTTTGTTCTGTTAAACAGCCGGGTCTCGGTTTCAAAAAATGCGTAATCTTCGTAAAGCGTGATTCCTACAGACCACCTCATTCTGGAAACTTTTTCAATGTCACCGATCACAATGGTTTTACTCCCGTTCCTGTTCTCTCTTATCGCATAGTCGATTGGAGAAGAAGTGGTTGCAGTATGCCCGTTTGGAAAGTTCCACTCAATTCCTCCGGAAGCCCAGGCTCCCCGGATACCGATGCGCGCGAATTTGAGAACATGATTTCTGTACATGGCCTCTTCACCTGATGATTTATCCAGTACGGATAGAAGACGGCCTCCCAGGTCAGGTAATAAGGTAATACGGAGGAAATCATTTTCAATAAACAGCGCTTTCCAGACCCTGTCTTCCCGTATATCAGTGAGATTTTCATTGAGAGGGTAGGGATAGATAATCGAGCTTCCCGGATGAATGACATTCTTGCGATTTATGAGTAAAGGAGGGTTTTGATCCTCGGGCCCGATTTTGTAGGTTGGTATGGAAATTTCGCCTTCCCAGGCTTTTACGGCTGTTTTCTTATGTTTCATACTATTGCTCCTCCATAAAGTTTGTAAGTTCCGTACCGGGTTATTATTTAATTGCAGGCACTTTAAGTTTTTTTACTATCCGTTAAATGAATAGAATATTAAAATAACGTTGAACGTGTTAAAAAGCGATTATATCAACTGTGTGTCATGTGTCAAGTGGTAAATGTGAGAAAAGAGTGGGGGAAGCAGGGCGTTCAAATCGAGCTTTTACATAAAATATGGGGGTAAATAGTGGAGAAAGTATTTAGAGAGACAGATGTTCAGTCATTGAAAGAGAGCACGTTTAAACTTCTTGGATCGGACTGGATGCTTATTACAGCAGGTTTTATTGAAGCATTCAATACCATGACAGCGGCATGGGGCGGGCTGGGTGTTCTCTGGGATAAGAATGTTTGCTACTGTTTTATAAGGCCGCAGCGGTACACGTACGAATTCATGGAGAAAGCCTATTCATTTACACTGTCCTTCTTCGAAGAAAAATATAGGGACATGCTGGATTTCTGCGGTTCGAATTCGGGAAGGGACACTGACAAGGTAAAAGAAACCGGCATAACGCCCGCCGGCGGTA
>DAOVJS010000162.1 GCA_030673105.1 Spirochaetota bacterium | reverse complement strand
GTTATCGATCGGGATTGAGAATATCAATGACATTATTAACGATCTTGAACAGGCTCTGAAAAAAATATAATTTTTATGGAGGGATTTAATGGGAAAACTTTATGATGATAATTCATTTTCCATTGGAAAAACACCAATGGTTAAACTAAACAGAATTAACGGTGACGGGAAGGCGGTCCTGCTTGCAAAGATAGAGGGTAGGAATCCTTCCTATTCAGTAAAGTGCCGCATCGGTGCATCAATGGTATGGGATGCAGAAAAGAAAGGGGTTTTAAAACCTGGTAAAGAGATTATTGAGCCGACAAGTGGTAACACGGGCATTGCCCTGGCCTTTGTTGCCGCAGCGCGGGGGTATTCTCTCACCCTTACCATGCCTGATACTATGAGCATCGAGAGAAGGAAAATACTGAAAGCTTTTGGTGTAAATCTTATACTCACTGAAGGTAGTAGAGGGATGAAGGGTGCAATTGATAAAGCAGAAGAATTGTATAATAGAGATAAAGACAAATATGTATTACTGCAGCAGTTTAAAAATCCGGCAAATCCTCATATTCATGAAACAACAACAGGTCCTGAGATATGGGAAGACACGGAAGGAAAAATAGATGTACTTATTTCCGGGGTCGGAACAGGAGGAACAATTACAGGTGTATCGCGATATATAAAAAAGAAAAAGGGTAAACAGATAATATCAGTGGCAATTGAACCGGTTCACAGCCCTGTGATCAGCCAGAAATTAAAAGGAGAAGAATTGAAGCCGGGCCCTCATAAGATACAGGGAATCGGGGCGGGATTTATACCGGACACACTCGACTTATCGGTAGTAGACCGGGTAGAGCAGGTAAGTAATGAGGAGTCGATAGAATTTGCCCGCCGTCTTGCAAGAGAAGAGGGTATTCTTTCAGGTATTTCGTCCGGGGCCGCGGCAGCCGCTGCGGTAAGATTGGGGAAATTGGCTGAATTTGCCGGTAAAACCATTGTTGTCATACTGCCTGATTCAGGAGAGCGGTATCTCTCGGGGGTGTTATTTGAAGGATTATTTGACAGCACGACAGGGTTATAATTGAGGTCGTCCCACAACCTCTAATCAGGCTTTCCCATACCTACAGATTATACATTTGATGTTATATTTTACACAGACCCCTTGCACCACTTTCTGTACCTAAAGAGCCATTTTACATGTTAAGGGACAGCTTCAATTCGTACCTTTAAAGATATATTTTTTCTGCCATTTCCTTCCCTGTCTTCGTGAGAAACAGTTTATCTATCATTTTTCTTAATTTTTCTTTATCCCTGGTCCTCCCTTCATCTTTAAGGTTGACAAGACAATCGGCGTCGTAAAGGATCTTGAAATTATTCGTGTTAATTATGCCCGGTGTGTGATGGTGGGCAATTATTTCACAAATTTCATTAATATGATCAAGATTTAATCCAAGGCGGAGAAGAAATTTTCTTGCGACGCCGGGCCCTTCTTTTTCCTGTAATTTACCTGCAGATGACCCGTACTTTTCTTCTGCGACTTTAATTCCCACGTCGTGCAGGATGCTTACGGGCATAAGTATATGCCAGTCTCCCTCTTCTTTTTTTAAAAGGTCTTCCACATAGCCCATTACCTTTTTTGCGTGCTCAATTCGTTTTCGGTCATCTCCAAAAAGAAGTTCCATGTCTTCGAGAAGTTTCTCTTTTATTGTCTGATTCCTGTTTTTCATAAAGTTACTGTATGCCAGGTCTCCTACACAATTTTTTGCTAATTTACACCATTCAAGACAGCTCTGGTCCTGATAACGCATCACAACAGTTTTACATTTCAGACAGGTTCCTTTCAGCTCGTCGGTCCATATTTCAACCTCCGAGCCGCACGAGGGGCAGTCAAACATCTCCGGTTTTGGCTGCCTGATGAGTTTTGCGCCGGGACATATAGTATGCATGATTAATTTCCTCCTGTGATTTGTTGGGACATCTTATTTGTTAGGGCATCTTTTCTAAAAATTGCTTATATTTAACGCATCACCATTATTAAACTTCCCGGCCGGCATCAGAGAATCGATGGTAACCGGCTTTAATTCAGAGATCACATGGTTCTCAATCTCTTTTATTTTTATCCTGAGCTTACACTCTTCAATATTTGAACATGTTTTTTCATTGACCATGCATTTGTTAAATTGAAGTATCCCCTGAAAGGTTTTCATTAACTCAAGGATGAAAATTCTGTGAGGAGGGACTTTTAGTTTAAAGCCGCCTCCTTTTCCTTTATAGGAGCGTACCAGACCTTTTTTATTGAGCTTTTGAAGGACCCTTCTTAAGAAATTCCAGGAAATATTTAATTCATCCGACAATTGGGCCGCTGTTATTATTTCATCCTTCTCCCGGGCCAGATAACAGAGAGCTCTTATCGCGTAATCGGTGTTTTGGGTAATAAGTCTCAAGATGTGATCCTGAATGATACTTATATAGTATCATTATATTATAATACAATATATTTTTCTGTCAAATAAAAAATGATTATTCCACAACCGGACAGATAGAAAATATCCTTTACTTTTCACCACTCAATAATCTTATCCTGCCGCATGCGTAGAGCTTTTCCTCTATGTTTTTAAACCCAAGTGAGCTTAATATTTCTTTGAAATCACGCTGTATAAAATCCTGCGCTTCATCGCATTCAATAAACTTCATGAACAGTCGGATAAACGGACCTGATTTTTTTAAGTCGAACTCATTCCAGTCAAAAATCAGGAACCTTCCGCCCGGCTTCAACGCGTTAAAGGCATTCTTAATGATTTTTTTCCGCTTAACCTGCTCAAAACCGTGTATTACAAAGGAAATAAACACCTTATCGAACCTGTTTGAATAAGGAAGGGGGGTTTCAATTCTGAAGTTCTCGAGAGTAACATTTTTACGGCGGCCGCACTTTTTGAGAAACTGTTTTCTCATTTCTTTTCCGATCTCAAGGGCGGTAATTGAACCATCATCGGACAGGTATTTCAGCATCAGCAGATCATTTTTACCTGTCCCGGCGCCGAAATCAAGGATACTATCCTCCGGATTAATGGACATGTCCTGTACTACTCTCTTTATTAGTATTTGATAAAAACCCAGCGTTCCGAGGAGAATGAGACAATCATATAACCGGGCTGCCAGGCCTCTGGTTTCGATATGCGGTTTTTCTTTTCGATTCACCATAATATTTTACCCTGCTTTCCTAAAAAACAATGCTTTTTACAACAGGAGCTTTTTGACCGCGTTCTCTACTTTTCTCGAGAAAGCTTCGTGGCCGCCGCCTCTGTATTGAAGCGGCTTTCCAATGAACACATCAACCTTTCCTCTGCGGGGCAGATGTTTTCCGGGCGGCATTACGCGATGCATGCCCTTAATACCAACAGGGTAAATGGGAGAGCCTGTCTGTTCGGCAATAATAGAAATACCCCCTCGAAAGTGTTTAATTTCACCCTTTTCACTCACCTCACCTTCAGGAAATATTAATATCCACTGCCCGGCATCCAGAAGCTCCCCGGTATACTCAAGGCTGGCTCTGTAAGCAGACCCCTGAGGAAAAGGGTAGGTTTGAAATAGAAACGTCGCCAGGTAGTATGCTGATCCATAAATAAAACGCTTTATACGCTGTTTTCGGCCGGCAGGGGTTTTTTTACCTGATTTAATTGAAGAACTTTTTTCTATGCTCACTCGCCCGTAATCCGTAAAGTAAGCGTGAAACCTGTTCAGTCCCATGGCAGGTGATATTAGTGAACGCCACCTGACCGGGAGAGAGAGAAGAACCGCAAGTGGATCGAGGTCGGAGGAGTGATTGGCGGCTAAAATTCTTGGGCCTTTTACCTTATTTAGATTTTCAAGTCCATGGACCTTGATTTTGCAGTATAAACGGAATACAGGCAGGATGAGTCCGTTGATAAATACGCAGCGAAGAAGTTTTACAGGCCTCCTGCGGGCCCAGCGCGGTATGGGAACGTGCCTGCCGGACACGGGATGCGAGGCAATTTTTTCAAGATCTTTAACTGTGGTTTCGGGGCCAATAATCGATTCATCAATACTCACATTGTATTTTTTTTCGATTCTACTCACAGCTTCTACAAGGTCGAGGGAATCCATTCCCAGGTCGCTGATCAGTCTTGAGTCAGGACTCACAGAACCTGCGACAAGACCATCCAGAATACAGCTGTCCTCCGGGATGCTTTCCCGGGTGCCTGTAATTTTTTTTAAAACTTCGGCTTTCCGTATTTTTAATGTTGAAGTACGCGGGAAGTCGGTATCTTCCCAGATTGAATAGCCGCGGATCCTCTGATAGGGGAGGATCATAGAATTAACTTTCCTGATGATCTTTTCAGGATCAGCTCCTGAATCAAGGAGCAGCACAGCATGAACAGTTTCACCGTCCGCTTTGGGCATACCGATAACAATACCCTCTCTTACTCCCTCTGTCCGGTTTAAAACTTTTTCAATGTCTTCCGGGTAAACGTTATGGCCGTCTGAAGTGGGGATCATATCTTTCTTACGTCCCCTGATGAACACATGCCCCTCTTTGTCCATAAAGCCGACATCGCCGGTCTTAAACCATCCATTTTCCATAACTGATGCGGTACCCTCGGAGTCATTGTAATATCCTGCCATCACATTTGCACCTTTAACTAAAATTTCCCCATCCGGTCCTATCTTCACTTCCTGTCCTGGTACAACTTTCCCGACAGAACCGGTGTTATGACGAAAAGGATTAAACATTGTGACCATGGGTGCCGTCTCAGTGAGGCCGTACCCCTGAAAGACCGAGAAAACCAGCCGTCTCCAGAACTCATGTGTATCAGGGCCTAAGGGGGCTCCCCCGACGATAAATGACCAGAAGTGAAGTCCAAATATGCGGTGAATATTCATGAAAAATAAAACCCGTATCTGGTAAGGCAGTTTGACCCAGCGGTCCCAGCGCCTCTCAAAGACGGCCGTTTTCCCCCGGGCCGCGAGAAGAGCCTTTACATAATCTGAAAGAAGCTTTAAAACCCTGGGCACGGCGATAAGAGTGAGAATCCGGTCCCGTTTTATGGCCCTCACTATGGAGGCGGGGCCGGTTTCCTGTGTAAAATAGATAGTACTCCCCAGCAATATAGGGAGAAATATACCCGCAGCCTGTCCGAACATATGGCTGTACGGAACAGTGCACATGATACGGAAAGGCGTGAGCAGCTTTATGAGCTTTTTTTTCTTTTTCACTCCTTCCTCAATAGGGCCCAGATTGGAAAGTATATTGGCGTGTGTGAGAATAACGCCTTTAGGGTCAGAGGTTGTGCCTGACGTAAACACGATTTCCGCGGTATCATCAGGCTCAATATCAGGAGGCTCAGCTTCGCGCGTGGTTACACTTTTTTCTATAGAAGAGAAGGGTATGGTATCCACTTTTAATTCAACAGGAGGATTTTCGCATATAACAAGAGCCGGAGATATCCGTTTGGATACAGCTTCAAAGAACTCCTGTGAAGTATTGTGGTCAATAGGCACTACAGCGGCACCCCTGTGAAGAATAGCAAAAAATGCGACCACCCATTCAGGAGACGGTCTTCCGAAAAGC
>DAOVJS010000089.1 GCA_030673105.1 Spirochaetota bacterium | reverse complement strand
ACAGGTGAAGACGGGAAAAACGCGCTTGAAGTTGTTTTAGCAGCTCAACGGTCCTACAGGGAGGGGAAGCAGATCTCACTATAATTCACGCTATTACTGGTTTTACAAAATCTCACTATAATTCAGGCTATTCCTGACTTACACAAAATCTCACTATAATTCACGCTATTCTTGGTTTGCATAAAATTTCACATATTTTAAAATTCTTTATTTTCCGCGCATACGAGGGCCTCGCAACAATCGCTGTATCGGCCCCTTCTTCTGTTCCCCCGACCGCGATTATCTCTATGCCCGGTGAAATCACTCCGGATTCCATTGCCATTATTGATATTTCAACCGCCACCTTCATGCCCTGGGAAAACAACCTCAAAGTGTTTGCTATAATAGTTCCCGGCGTAATTTCTCCATACAGCCCCTCTGTGACTCCGTCGGCCAGACCATGAAGGGAGGTGATGACCCTGATACCCGCATCTTCTAATTTTTTTTGTTCCCGTGAAGACATTTTCCAGCCCTCATCATCAAAAGATGGAGAAATGCTGACTGCTGTTACGCTTACACCTGTGCCGGCAAAAATTTCAGCGGCACGAAGTGCGGAATAACCATGGGTAGTTGCAAGCACTACATTTTTAATACCCGATTCCATTGCCTTAATCTTTGCGATATTCAATGTTTCATCAGTATTATTTTTCCCTCTTTTTTCAAAATAGGTTATGCTTGTTTTCATCTGATTAGCACCTCCGCTTTATAAATTAATTACATCTTAATGGTTGTCAGCTGCCGGGTAAATGGCAGATAATAAAAAAAATTCTTATGGTTTTATCCATAGGCGATTAACAAAATCCCAAAAATATTGATAAGTTTACTTGCCTATATTTTCAGGGGGTATGTCCCGAACCTCTTTACAGCACTGTAAAAGGCCCGGATATTCTCCATGGATGTCGTGGGCTGAATATTATGGGAGGAACAGATGATACATCCGCCTCCTTTCGCGAGCTGTTTCAGCCTTATCTTCACTTCCTCTTCAACATCAAGGGGGCTTCCAAAGGGGAAGACTTTCTGATCATCCACTCCGCCCCAGAATGAAATGTTTTTACCGTAACGCCTCTTGAGGCGTCCCGGGTCCATTGCAAGAGGCTGTACCGGGTTTAGAATGTCAACACCCACATCTATGAGGTCATCGATTATCGGCTCGACGTATCCGCATATATGTGCGGCAATTCTGATGTGCGGATTCGCGTTTTTATATTCCTGAAAGAGCCTGCTGTATCGGGGCTTTACAAACTCTCTCCACAGCGCAGGTGATATCAGCATCCTGTCCTGCGTGCCGACATCATCTCCCGCCAGAATGATATCGCATCCCATATCAATCAGCTTCAATCCTGCTTTCAGATGGAAACCCATTACCAGGTCCATGAGCTGATTCGCGTAATCTTTGTTGACAATAAGGTCCTGTAAAAACTGCTCCATCCCTCTTAAATACCACGGCCCCTCAAAAACCGATCCCAATATTCCTCCCGCAATACAGTGAGTTTTACCGAACCTTTCAATAAGGTCAGATAGTTCGGAATACTGCGCGGCTGTTTCAGGATCAGGGATTTTATAGGAAAGAAGCTTCTTGTCATCACCGGCTAAAGGATGTGACGCAATTTCTGTGTAGTGACCTTTACCGTCCGCGAATGGAACCTGCCGCCATGTGATACCCCAGGGCCCGACATATTCCGGCTCTTCAGACATATAAAATGATGCCACGATCCCGGCGATGGACATCAGACAGTCGTGACCCAATTTTACGCGCATATCAAAAGGATCTTCAGACCCTGTCTCCACCATCAATGACTTTTTCACCTCCGGAGTGAGCCACAAATCAACAGGCACACGGTCCGGCTCTTCATGGGAAAGCGCGGCAGCTACCCGTTCTTTAGAGGTCATGCTGCGTCCTCACAAAAATAGTTATTCAAAACAACAACCCATTCAAATCCTTTATGATTAGGATATGTTTATCACACAAAATCGGTCATTCAAGATCTGTGACAATTTGTTCGTGCTGTAAACCAAGCAAAGATCCGGCTTCTTCATCCACAATAAGAATGGCCTTTCTGTGCATCTGAACGATACTTGCCGGAACCATTGCCGTAATCGGGCCTTCAACGGTCTTCTTAACAGCTTCAGCCTTCTGTCTGCCGCTGGCAATCAGTAAAACTATTCGCGACTCCATTATTGTCCCGACACCCATTGTTATCGCGTACTTCGGCACCTTATTCATATCATTGTTAAAAAACCGGGCGTTATCCTCTCTTGTCTGCTGTGTCAGGGTCTTGATTCTTGTCCGGGCCCCCAGTGACGAGCCAGGCTCATTGAAACCGATATGCCCGTTTGCGCCGATACCCAGAAGCTGAAGATCCATGCCTCCGCCCTTACTGATCTGCTCCTCATACCAGCCGCAGTACCTGTGGATCCTGTTAACGTCGTTCACATCAGCCATGCCCGAGGGGATATGAATGAACCGCTCATCCACATTAATATATTTGAATAAGCTCTCCTGCATGAAATAGTGATAGCTCTGGGGATGGGAGGGAGCGAGGCCGATATACTCATCTAAATTAAATGTCGTTACTTTAGAAAAATCAAGGCCCTCTTCTTTATGCATTCTAATCAGCTCTTTATATACCCCCAGGGGGGAACTTCCTGTGGCCAGGCCCAGAACACTGGAAGGTTTTTCTCGAACTGTTTCAGAAACAACCCGCGCCGCCTCCAGACTCATTTCCTCATAATTTTTTTTAATTACTATAAGCATGATTCACTCCATATTATTATAATTTAACTTATGATCAAAAGCAGCCCCGCACTGGTAATGAATGCCGCCGATAGATAGAATCAGGTTCATTTTCTCCTGTTTTTTGAACGCTCATAGAGATCGGGAAAATGCAGTTTGACCTGTTCCTCTATTTCTCTGTCGGAGATTGCTGTAAGCCTGCCCTCTTTTTCGTACTGATCCATAACCCAGCGCTGGATCTTCGCGACTTTCATCAGCGTCAGCCTCTTTTCCCCTTCCAATCCCAGAAAGTCATTTACCCACATTGCGACCCCATCTGTTCCCGACTTATCGGTGATGGCAACTCTGGGAGGACGGTCCAGCAGTTTTGCTGTATCAAAGATATTGTAAATTTCTTCATTCCGGCGCAGCCCCCCTGCATGAATACCTGCCCTCGTGGTATTAAAATCACGGCCGGCAAAAGGATAATTAGATGGTATGGCCGCGCCAATTTCTTTTTGATAATACTCCGCTATTTCCGTAACCATTTTTAAGTCAATACCCATCAAATCCTCTTTGAGAGATATTAATTCGACAAGAGCCCCTTCGAGAGGCGGATTTCCGGTTCGTTCTCCAAATCCGAAAAGTGTGGTATTTACCGCGTTCACGCCGAAAATCCACGCGCCCGCGCCGTTGATGTGTACTTTGTGAAAATCATTATGCCCGTGCCATTCCAGCCTGTCCTCTGTAATACCGCACTCCTCCTTCATCCTCCAGATCAGTTTAGGGATTGACCTGGGTTCGGCAGTATTCGGAAAAGAGATACCGAAACCCATGGTATCACAAAGACGGATCTTGACTTTCAAATGGTCCGGCTGATTCTCGGTCAATTTTTCTAATCTCTGCACAAAAGGAACAACAAACCCCTTCAGATCCGCGCGGGTCACATCCTCCAGATGGCAGCGCGGGCGTATGCCTTCTTCTAACGCGGCTTCCACTACCTGTAAATACTGATCCATGGCTTCTCTTCTGGTCTGTTTTTGTTTATAAAAAATATGATAGTCAGAACAGGACGTAAGCATACCTGTCTCTTTAAGCCCCATTTCCTTTACCAGCCGAAAATCCCCGATGTTGGCCCTGATCCACCCGGTAACTTCCGGATATTTTAATCCCAGATTTCTGCACGCATCAACGGTCTCACGGTCATTTTGAGTATAGAGAAAAAATTCTGTCTGCCGGATCACGCCTTTTTTCCCTCCCAGACGTGACAGCATTTCAAAAATTCTCGTCATCTGATCTTTAGAATAAGGCGGCCGTGATTGCTGGCCATCTCTAAAGGTTGTATCGGTAATGTGAATATCCCGTTCAATAACGGATTCGGGATCAAATTCAACTTCCCTACCATCAATGATCTCTTTTATCTTACCTTCAAATCTGATAATTGGAGGCAAAGAGTACGGAAAGATGTCCTTTATAAGGTTCGGCTCCGGAACATCTTTTAAGGGATTTAAGCTCATTTAGTTTATCCTGAACATTTATTTAAGAAGTTTATCAAAGAAATCAACCGCCCCGCCGACAGTCTGCACCTTCAGCGCGTCTTCCTCATTAACCTCAATATCGAACTCCTCTTCAAAAGCCGCTACAAGTTCAATGGACTTCAGTGAATCTGCCTCAAGATCATGGGCAAAGTGGTGTTCATTTTTGATCTGGTCCGGCTTTTTTCCCAGCTCCCGGGCCATGACATTGATAAGCCTTCTTGCGACTTCCTCTCGTTTCATGATTGATCCTTTAGTTGTAAGTATTTAGAATTAAAACCGCTTCTATATAAAATATTATTCCAATAACATCTCAAATTTTTCCGCACGAAGCCTGATCTGCTCCTTTTCCC
This sequence comes from Spirochaetota bacterium, assembly GCA_030673105.1. Classification (GTDB taxonomy): domain Bacteria; phylum Spirochaetota; class B62-G9; order B62-G9; family DRHN01; genus DRHN01. The sequence goes on along the minus strand of DAOVJS010000089.1, from coordinate 4,558 downwards.
TCATTAATTTTATAATAACAGGATTTGTCTGAAATTCGCCCCGTACTGCCATAAAATCGTTCTCTTTACTTTCGCTGTCCAGGTCAATACCATAGCTGATCCTGGCAATATCGGCAAACTCACTCTTCGTATTTTCCAGGATTAATGCATTAAGCGAAACGGCCGCGTTTTCCCATTTTTTAATTATGTCTGACATGTTTTCCGGACTGATTTGAACAGGAGAAGATCCATACTCCTGTTCAAAGGCAAAACAGACGTAGGCCCACTCATCACCGCGGTAGGAATCATGGATTCTCTTCAGTTCATCTATCAGTTCATCAATACAGGAAATTCGTTCACTTACAACATCCCGCATCAGTGTGTTTACTCTTTCAGATAAAGCTAAGAGGCCCCCGACATCGGTCCATCTCTCAGGATTATCTATCTGTGTACCGGTCTTTATATTACGGGTAACATCGGTCCAGGATTTTGCCGCAGGCATGGCTTTCTCGATTTCTGCCATGAGCCGGCCGATCAGGTACCTGTCAATCGCCATTGTGTAGTATTTAATGCCTTTTTTTAAAAGGAGCCTCTTGATCTGAACACCCCGGTAATACACACGGTTTTCTTCCCGTGGAGTTTTTTCATAAAGCTCCTGCAGTACCGCCCTTCCCCTGCGCATTTTTTCGATTGTATAGGGGGAAAAAACATCGAAAATAATCAAATCCCGCTTTTGAACAGCGCGCCTGCGGTCTCTCTGCGGCCATTTTTCATCATCACGGACAGTCCCTATTGAAAACAGATTTATCCCCGGCATCAGATTTGATTTACCTTCAGTCTCGACCAGGAAAGAGAATGGAAAATCAGGAATGTCGATGTTAGACATATGCTTGCCTATAACAGCGCAAAAAGCCGGCACGTGACATTCCATCATCAAATATGCGTATGACCCGGTCTTACACCCTCTTTCAAAAATACCCTGATGTACAGGGCCCAGCTTGTACATGTGATTGCTCTGATTTGTCCCGCTGCCGCCGTTGAAAAAGGACAGCATACAGGCTATAAGCAGGGTAGACTTGTGATGTGTCACTGAATAGGGGCCCGCGAATACAGAGCACACTTCTGAATGAAAGCCCTCACTGTTAGAAAAAAATAATGAATTTTCAGCTGAAAGCTGTTTTCTCAATTGGCACGCCTGGCCGATAAAAACATGATCAAGGATTACACCCCCTTCAATATCCGTGCCTTCAGACACTATAAAATCCTTGATAATAACACCGGATCCTATAACTGTCGGGTGTTCCGGACAGCTGAGAATAGTTCCATTATTTAATTCTAAAGCTCCCAGCAGATCGGCGCAGGGTCCAACATTCACATTTTTTATAATACCGCAGCTGCGGATCCTTGCGCCTTCAGCTATTTTCCCCCTATCCGAGCTTTTCCCTTCAATATAGTTTATGATGAGCTTTTTTAGTTTTTCCTGAAAAGCTTCATCATGCCTGTACAGTGCCTGCAAATAGGCTGTCTGGGCATTTAAATCCTTGAACAAAGTTACATTGCGCCCCCCTGTTTCGTTAAGCACATTGATCTGAACGCCTTCTCCAAACTGTGCCCCTTTCTCTGCTGTCAGAACCGAAACATCTTCAATAATGACATTGTCCCCGATAGTATAGTTCCGGATATACGAGCCAATATTAGAAATGAAAACATTATTCCCGATACTGGTATCAGCAACAGCGGCACGGTATAATCCACAGGGCTGTACCAATCCGTCTATATTCACAGAGCCGGAGTTGCTGCCAATAATTACCTCGCCGGAGAATCTGGTAAAAATTATCCTGTTCGCGTCAAAACCGGAAGACACTTTAATAAGTTTCCAGTTTTCTGCGGTACATCCGTTTCCTGTTAAAATATCGATCTCATTTTGAGATAATTTCCGAAGAGTGCCCATTGCCGTATTCCCGCTTTTTCCGGTGTTATTATTACAGTAATATACACAAAACAGCAGATAATTCAAAAGTTAAAATTGCGGTCCTACGGTTTTATACCGGAGGGTGCTACAGGCGGGTATATCTTTTTTTTAGGTCCAGTATTTTGTCAATCAGATTTTTGTTGATGCTTTCTTCGACAATTTCAATGTCTTCAGCATTTGTAAGGTCCAGAACATCCTCACACGCGTAGTATACAATAATTTCACCTCCTCTTTGCATCAACAGTTTAACAGCATCAGGAAGCTCAAATTCTCCCGATTTTCCTTCTTTTCTGGGTCCGTGTCTTTTAACATCTCTACACGCATCCATGAAGTCAGGAGCAAAGCACCACAAATTCATGTTTGTCAGGATGCGGTTATCAATCCTGACTCTTTCAGTATTAGTAACGTAAAGCAGATCACAATTAATAAATTTTTCCGGATTTTGAGCCTTTTCGACGATTTCTTTCAATTTCCCGTTATGGGTCCTGAGAACCGCGAAAGACCTTAACTTCTCTCCTGTCGCTTTACTGAATCCTTTTGTGTCGAAAGCAACCATTGAGGAATATTTTGCCTTAGAATTCAGTAACTTTTGAATGAGCTCGACAGAATAATTGTTATCCCCATTAAGCACAATAAACCGTTCTCCATAAACAAATTTTTCGGCAGCAAGTACAGCGTGAGCCGTACCGTCCGGAATTTTCTGAAAGGAGTAAGATATGCTGACTTCGGGAAAAAGAGTTTTTCCGTTCTTATTATAATGACCGGTAAAAAAGGTATCATCGGGTCTGAGAACGATGTTAATATCTTTCAGGCCTGAATGAATGAGGTTTAAGATTTGAAAATCCAGGAAAGGAAAATTACTGAAGTTCACAGCCATTTTCTCACCTTTTTTTACAGCTGACAGCTCTTCCCGGTTAGAAACATATCTTTCAACGTTTTCCTGCATCCTTGAGGCGCTGCCGGCAGCGAGTATTACGGCCTTACCGATCATTTATAGTTTTCTCCATGCTATTAAGGTTTTACACCAGTCCGATTACAAGTTTACCTGATTACATTTTCCCAGAAAACGCCCCTGCACGCAGAGTAAACATCAAACTGCGCCAGGTCTTTAAATTGAGGATATTTTTTAAGATATTCTTCTTTCCACTTCTCAATAAAATCTGTAAAATGAGATTCCCGGACTATTGCGTAACAGCTTCCACCAAAGCCGGCCCCGAATCCTGTGGCTCCTGCTGCGCCCGCATTATTCGCAGAACGCTGTAAAAAATCTATCTCAGGGACAATGTTTTTCAGGTAATTCTTTGAAAGATCATGAGATTCGTTAATCAAAGTTCCGAACTCTTTAATTTGACCTTCCTTGAGGCACTTAACAGCCTGCGCGGTTATGCAGGTTTCCTTAAAAAATTGATAGGCCCTTTCGGCAAGCCGGACACCATCAGGAATATCCGACAGCTGCTCATACGCCATGCCCGCTCTTTCATTTACCGGAAGTTCCTGAAAAAAATCTCTCAGAAGTGAAAAATCAGTTCGATTGATTTCATTCAGTCTTCCAACCGCGGCAGAGGCTTCTTCAGACAGAAAGTTATACTTGAGCATGGCCTCCTTTGTTTTCTCCGCCTTCTTTCCCGAATAAGCTACAGCTATCATGTAACCCTGAGGCATATCCACTTTCTCAATAACCTCTGTGGGACAGTATCTGCAGTATAACAGCCTGTTTCTTTCACCAAGAAGTATCGCGGTATGGTCTTCAGACCCTCCAAAAGTCCCTACTCCCCTGTCTCCTTTTAAATCACCAAAGTCGAAACCATTCTCATGATGGGCAAGATACATCGACAGGGCAAGTGAAAAATCACCCGCTTCATCTGTACCCATACTGAGGCCGGCCTTTTTTCCATTTTCAATAACAAGAGAGATGAAATCTCTATCAGTAAGAAGTCCATTAACAGAGGCCAGAATGAAGAAATCGGTAATTAATTTGGCTGAAGACCCGGATGTTCCTCCGCCAAAAGGAATATCACCGAAAAACACCGACTTGACGTCTTTAAGATGTAAATGCGAAAGTCCTGAATCTGATAGATTATTCAATAATCTTTTCGCGACCGTATATGTATAGTTAGCCCCCTCCCCTTCTACCATCATCTCAGGTTTTCTGCCGCGTAATTTCAATACTGTTTCGCCAAAATCCGGGTTCGCGTTAATTAGTTCGCTGGCGCCGTCATCGGACAAAGCGCAGATAGCGAAAAAATTTCTGGGCCCTGTCAGAAGAAATGTTTCTCCGCCCTGGTAATCGGTATGTTTACCCAGCAGTTCTACCCTGTTAGGCACTGATATGAGGCATGTCTTCTGTTTCCGGATATACTGAGAAAATCGTTTCCTGAATATTTTCCAGACAGTCTCGAGCATGCTTCTTTTAGAATGAATTATATGCGGATTATCACCAAAAAGCGTGGAGTAAAAATTACTGTCTTCTACAATTATTTGCAGGCGGTCCATCGTCAGGGTAAAATCTCTAGCAACTTAGAATAAAAATGCGGTTTACTTTTTTTTATGATCTATACAGGCCACTAATATGCCGGCAAAATAATGCTGACATTATAACCCATCGTT
>DAOVJS010000003.1 GCA_030673105.1 Spirochaetota bacterium | reverse complement strand
ATTGATCACACCACACCCAGGGCTGTCGAGCCCGGTCTTGGTACATGCTCGCTAGGCGCATTTCACGAAGAAGAAGTAAAGAAGATCCTCAATATACCTGAAAAGATCAAGGTTGTGGAACTGCTTACCCTTGGATATCCGGAGAGTGTTACTCAAAGGCCAAAAAAAAGGCTTGATCCGGAGCAGGTTGTATTTTATGAAAAATGGGGATGACTGATAAAAAAACCCGCTTGTGCCGTGTGCCGGGGCCATTTTGAACCTGAATATCAGGTGGGCCGTCTCACACCTGTTTCCTGTGCTCTAAAACCTCTTGGGCGAGCGCATTACGCAGGTAAATTTTGACATCCCATTTTTGTAGGTGTTGGCTCAAAAATAGGTAAACCGGCATCACGAACACAGCAGGTATTTAGAATTTAATAGCCAAAATCAATTTTGTAAATAGAATTCAGCCGGCAGGCGCCTTCTGTTTTTTTCAGAGAGAAATTAAGAGGAGAAAAATGCCATGGATAAAATTGAGAAACGTGTAATTGAATTCTTGAAAAGTTGCCATATGGATTATGAAGAGGTAGACATTGAAACTTACACAAATATTTTTCTCGAAGAAATGGAATTGGGTTTGGCAGGCCGGGAAAGCAGCCTGCAGATGATTCCCACGTATATTGACGTTGATAAAGAAATTCCGCTTAATGAGCCTGTTATTGTGCTTGACGCTGGCGGTACAAATTTCAGGATTGCGTCGGTACATTTTAATGAAGAGAAAAAGCCGGTCATAAAAAATCTTAAAAAGTATTTTATGCCCGGATATGAAGGAAAAGTTTCAAAAGAGGAATTTTTCAGGATTATCGCGGAATATATAGAGGATTTTTTAGATTTAAGCCGGAAAATAGGGTTTTGTTTTTCCTACCCGGTTGAAATTCTTCCGGATAAAGACGGGAGGCTGATTCATTTCTCAAAGGAAATCAAGGCCAGGGAGGTAGAGGGTGAGCTTGTTGGGCGAAATCTTGTCTCCGCGATAAGGTCACGCGGCTATAAAGATAAAAAACATATTGTATTATTGAATGATACCGTGGCGACCCTGCTTGCCGGGCGTTCAGCTTTTCTGGAGAGAGTCTATGGCAGTTATGTGGGCTTCATACTTGGTACAGGCACTAACTGCTGTTATATAGAAAAGAATAGTAATATAAAAAAGGGTCTAAACCTCGATATAAATAAAAATCAGATTATAAATGTTGAGTCAGGAAATTTCGGAAAGGCCCCGAAGGGCGCTATCGACGACGCCCTTGATAAAGCCACAATTAATCCGGGGAAGTATACTTTCGAGAAGAAGATATCCGGCGCGTATTTTGGGAAACTATGCCTCGGAACCATACAGTCGGCTGCGGATAACAGTCTTTTTTCTACTTCTGCAAATAAAAAGCTGAAAGCTATTTTGAGTCTTGGAGCAAAGGATATAAATGATTTCATGCTGTATCCGGCAGGAGTAGATAATCCGCTGGCGTCTTCTCTGGGTGATGATAACGATGATGACAGGAGCGCGTTATTCTACATAATTGACCGGTTGATTGAAAGGGCGGCGAAGTTAACAGCCATAAATCTATCTTCAGTGGTGATCAAGTCAGATAAAGGAAAAAATCCCTGTTACCCTGTGTGCATAACGGCAGATGGAACTGTATTTCATGGTTTAAAAACACTTAAAGAAAAGGTGGAGTATTATTTGAGAGGTTTCCTTATTAAAAGCATGAAAAGGTACTATGAGTTTGTAAATGTAGAAAATGCGCCCTTGATAGGTGCCGCGATCGCGGGATTGACGAACTAACTGAGCACGCTGCTTTACAGCAACAGGCAAATTTTAAAAATACACTTCTAATCTTGTCGAATCCGGTGTATCCGCTGGTACCGACAGGCTTGTTCAATGTATCATTCATTGCCCGCTGGTTTCATCAGCGGGAAGAGTATGATATCCCTCAGGTTTTCCTGGTTTGTGAGGAGGCAGACAAAACGGTCGATGCCCATTCCGAGGCCGGATATAGGGGGCATGCCGTGTTCCATTGCTGTTAGAAAATCTTCGTCCATCACCATTGCTTCAGCATCGCCCTTGCTGTGGAGTCTTGCCTGCTCTTCAAGTCTCTCTCTCTGGTCAACCGGATCAATGAGCTCGCTGTAGGCATTTACTATTTCCCATCCATTTACGACAAGTTGAAATCGATCAGTAATCATTGGATTGGAATCATTCCTTCTCGCAAGGGGGGACAGCTCAATGGGGTGATGTATTATGAAAAGCGGGTCTATAATCTCAGGCCGTACTGCTTTTTTGAAGATGCTGTCGATGATCGAGCCAAACCCCATGGTTTCGACGTCTTGAATCTCTATATTTCTTTTTATTAGCTCTTTTCGCAGGTCTTCAGCATTTGAAAAAAGTGTATAATCTATTCCGGTGGTTTCCTTGATGATATCACGCATCGGGACCCTGCGCCATTCTTTGTTAAAATTCAGCCCCTTTTCACCAAAGACGAGGTTAAGAGAACCATTTACCTCTTCAAGAACATGTTTTATGAGGTTCTCTGTAAACCGCATGTTGTCCTCGTAGTTCCAGTACGCGGCGTAGTACTCAAGCATGGTAAAGTCCTGCAGGTGGGATGGGTCCAATCCCTCGTTGCGAAAGCTTCTCGCGAACTCATAAACCTTTTCAAACCCCCCCGCGATACATCTCTTTAAGTAGGTTTCCGGAGCTATTCTAAGGTAGAGGTCGAGGTCAAGGGCGTTGTGATGAGTTGCAAAAGGTGTCGCAATTGCTCCTGATGGTTTGGTCTGAAGCACAGGTGTCTCCACTTCGACGAAATCGCTTGCATCGAGGAAATCTCTGATGGATTTTATGATGCGTGTTCGTTTCAAGAATCTTTCTATTGTACCGTCATTCATTACAAGGTCAAGATATCTCTGCCTGTATATGAGTTCCTGACCTGTAAGTCCGTGCCATTTTTCCGGAAGCGGCCTGAGTGTTTTTGAAAGTAATTCAAACTTACCGGTATCGAGCGTGATCTCTCCTGCCCTGGTTTTGAATATTGATCCTTCCACTCCGATGAAATCTCCAATGTCAACAAATTTTTTAAAAAAGGAGAACATTTCCTTACCGATTACCTTTTCCTGGAGTGCAATCTGCATTTTACCTGAAAAATCCTTGAGGGTCGCAAATATTAGCCTTCCGAAGAGCCTTACTGTCAATATCCTGCCTGCCGTTCGCACATCTTCAGTATTCAGCGGCAGCTTTTTTGCCTGTAAAAGGCTGTGGGTTTTTTCAAAGCGGTCAACGTAGGGATTAACGCCCTTTTCTCTTATCAATTTAAGTTTTCCGATTCTGATATCTCTCTCTTCAATTCCCATGTTTTTTCCTCTTCCCCTTTACTATATTTTCTATCCTGGATCGTGGTTCAAGTGTCAGGTTCATAATTTCTCCGTTTAGATATTTGTGATAGGCAAGCCCCGCGATCATTGCCGCGTTGTCCTGTGTTAAAGCCTTTTCAGGAAAATAGGTAATGAGGGATTTTTCCTTTTTAAAAATGTATCTGATCCGCTCATTGTTCGCGACCCCGCCCGCGAGAGCTATTCTATTGATTTTAAAGTCTTTACATGCCCATAGCGCTTTTGTCAGCAGAACATCTGTTGCCGCGGCCTGAAAGGATGAAGCTATGTTTTCAACTGAATTCATCCGGCCCTGTTTTAAAAAACGCTTTCTTTGATTGATGACAGCATTTTTTAAACCGCTGTAGCTGAAATTATACCGGTCATATCCTCCATTTAAAATTACGCGGGGAAAACTGAAGGCTTTTTCGTCTCCTTTCTTTGCGGTACTCTCAATTGCGGGTCCGCCCGGATAACCAAGCCCCAGATGTTTTGAAACTTTATCAAAAGCCTCGCCTATCGCGTCGTCGAGGGTGCTCCCTTGAATCTCGTAGTGCCCGATTTTATCGGACAACACCAGTAAAGTATGACCACCTGAAATGATTAATCCTATAACGGGATATACGACTTTATTGTTGAAATGAATAGAATAGAGGTGGGCTTCAAGGTGATTGATCCCGACAAGCGGTTTTCCAAGGGTAAAACTCAGTGTTTTAGCAACGGTCAGCCCTATGAGCAATGAGCCGATAAGGCCGGGATAATAGGCAACCGCGACAGCATCGATATCTTTTAAAGTGAGATCTGCCTCTTTCAAAGAATCTTCAATGACAAAGTTTATCACCTCATGGTGCCTTCTGGACGCGATTTCCGGTACTACTCCCGCGTACTTCCTGTGAAATTCAAATTGAGTCGCGACAATGTTGCTGAGGATGGTTTTACCATCCACCACAATGGACGCGGATGTTTCGTCGCAGGTTGTTTCTAAACCAAGAATTTTCAAAATGGACTCTACATTTAGAATCAGGATAATATAATAAAAAAAAACTCAAACCGGTATTACATAACAGCATCAGAAGCAAAAATGAGAGTATAATTTTCTTTTTTTAGAATAGGGAGTTGATAATTAAGAACTTTTATTGTATAGTTTTTATTAATATGGCCAATACCGATAGCCGTGCCATTGGCTTTTGCCATCCCTTTTAGTTTTTCAAACTGTGCGTTAATAGAAGAGAAGGTATCCTCGTTATCCAGAAAGATGTCTCTTTTCGCGGTATCAACGTTTAGTTTTAATGCTACTGCATACGCGCATGAATCGGCGGTGGTAAGGGTATCTATGAAAAACAGGTTTTTGTCCTTTAAAAAGCCCAGCGTCCAGAGCATTGGTTGGTACTCCTGTGTAGCCCGTGACCCCATATGGTTGTTGGTGCCCACAGCGTGGGGGTTGTCCTCTATCATCATCATTAGTTTTTTTTCAATCTCCTGTTTTGTATTATTTGCGAGGAGAGCATATTGACCGGGGTCTGTTTGCGGGTAATTTAGAGGTTCCATGGGTATGTGTATCAATATTTCAAATCCGTGATCATATAGAATATTTGCGTGTTCCTTTGATTCTTTAAGAAAGGGGAGTACGGCAAAAGTAAGTTTGCCTTTAAAATTTTTATACTCATTCAGGTTGTTTGATGGATATCCGACATCATCTATAATTATCGCTATTCTGTATTTCTCTTTCTCTTTTATTTCAGGTTTTATCTCTTCAATTTTTTGCTCCGGAGGGAGTTCTTTTTTCTTTTTTATAACATGAGGTACTTTTAAAAAAAGGATTAGAAAAAATATAAGGATTATAACGATAATTATTGTATATTTTGTGTGTTTTCCTTTTGTTTTTAGCAACAGATTTCCAGACTTAATGTTTGGTTATTTTAAAAATGATGAAATTATTCTTGCAATCTTTTAAGTATAGTATATCTTATAGGTAACTTTGAAAATTTGAGATATTTTACAAAAAAAGATAGAATTTATTGCGTAATCTGGTTTATAATATAATTATCGGATAAAAATAAATAAGTTACAACTTAATGATCAATACCATAGGTGGAAGTTAACGATGATTTGAAAAACATTAACCTGGGATGTGCTCAATGATTGAAGATATACGAGATCGGCTTAATTATAATTACAAAATTACATCACAGAAGTTTCGCGACACATCTGTTAATGCCGAGAGATTCGGGACTTCGCAGCAATTGTATGATTCTTCTGACCGTAATATAAAAATCTTCGAGGATTTAATAGCAATCATCAGGGAGTTAAAGAAGGAAAGAAAATACGGGATCATAGATTCCTACGCTGAAGATAATGCTATTGTGAAGGTGGAGGTCAAAGCGGAAATATTTATCAGGGAGATAAAAGATAGAGGGTTAAATATTGTAGAGCTCAATCCTGAATTTTTAAGGAAGACTAGAGAAATATTTGAAATTTATGATGAGGAGCTTGAAAAGGGCTAATTCTACAAAATACCGTCACTTTTTTCAAAATCTCGCTTATGTTTACCATATTACACGCGTGAAACCTTTGCAGCAATTTCATTACTAAAATGTAGAAATAATGACGGACTTCAGAACCTTTTTACGGTTATTTGACCGTACATTTAATATAAGAGACATTCCCGGAACGCTCGAAAAAAAGAGAACCGAGTTTACAGGATTGAACGGTTCTGCAAGGGCTCTTTTTATTTCGGCGCTCTTTCAAAGACTGAGTGGCGGTATTATCCTTATTACCAGGAGCAACAGGGACGCTTCAGACTTCTACGGTGATCTGTCGCTATTTTTGAAAGAGAATGAAATCTTCTTATTTCCTTCCAGAGAAACCCTTCCCTACGATGATGCTGAACCCTTTAAGGAAATAATTGTTAAAAGAATTATCGCTCTCAACGCGCTGGTAAAAAAGCAAAGGGGTGTTTTTGTTCTTCCTGTAAGAACCTTTACAGACTTTTTTATACCTAAAAGTATCTTTGAGCAAAGCTGTATCAGGCTGATAAAAGGCGCGGATGTTTCATTTAGCGAATTGGAGGGATACCTTATCCGCCTGGGTTATGAGAGGGAAGACAGGGTATCATATCAGGGATGCTTTGCAATCCGTGGAGATATCCTCGACATATTCATATACGGGAACGAGTATCCTTTCAGAGTAGAGTTTTTTGATGACACTATAGAGTCAATCCGTGAATTTTCATATGTGACACAGAGATCAATAGAGGAAGTGAGCGGAATTACGGTACTGCCGGCGCGAGAAATCATTCTTACTCCCTTAATAAAAAAGGGTCTGGAAAGCATATTAGATGAAGAGAACAGGGAAGTGGTGGAGAATATAAAGGAATTCGGTGTCTTTCCCGGAATAGATAATTACATATCAATGATTTATGAGCCCCCGGGCACTATTTTAGATTACGCGAATCGTGGATATACTTTCATAGTTGACTCTCTAAGAGAGTGTACAAAAGAGGCCGATTTCTTTAAAAATGAGGCCGTAAGGCTCTATAAAGAAAAAAGAGGAAAGACTTTTCTCCTTCCTCCTGCAAGGGTAATGGCTGAGCTCAATAATCTTTTGATGGAGGCGGGAAAATACGGGAACATGTCTGTTCTGCCTGAGACTGAGTGTGATTTTATTGATTTTAATATTACTGAGAAAAGGGGGTACAGAGGGCAGATAAAACATTTAAAGGAAGACATTAAAAATCTACTGATCGAAGGATATACCGTCATTGTGGGGGCAAGCTACGAAGGCCAGACGAATCGTTTGAGGGAAGTGCTTAAAGCATTGCCGAAAGTCAATGGAAAACTGATAGTCATGACTCTGGACATACACGAAGGATTTATATCACGCAGGATGAAGCTTGCTGTCATTCTTGACAGGGAAATTTTCAGCAGGAAAAAAAGGTATAAAAGGCAATTTCTTGATGTGAGATCAGAGCGGATCGAGGGGATGCTTGACATCAATAATGGAGATTATATTGTCCATGTGGAGCACGGTATTGGTATTTACAGGGGCATTGAAAAACTGTCTACAGGCGGTGTGGAAAAAGATTTTATTAAAATCGAGTACAGGGATGGTGATGAGATATTTATTCCGGTTGACCAGATAAACCGGGTGCAGAAGTATATCGGCCATAAGGGAAGGCCCCCGAGAATTGACAGGCTGGGCTCCGGGACATGGAAAAAAATTAAAGATCATGTAAAGAAATCGGTAAAGAATCTGGCAAAGGATTTAATGGAAATATATTCAATCCGTGCGAGCCAGAAAGGATATTCTTTTTCGAGAGATACCGAGTGGCAGTATGAGTTTGAATCAGGGTTCCGGTATGAAGAAACTCCGGACCAGATACGGACAATTGAGGAGCTTAAAAATGACATGGAAAATCCAAAACCTATGGACAGGCTGATATGCGGTGATGTTGGTTTTGGAAAAACCGAGGTCGCGGTACGGGCTGCTTTTAAGGCAGTAATGGATGGAAAACAGGTGGCAGTTCTTGTTCCTACTACAATTCTTGCTGAACAGCATCTCGGCACCTTCCGTGATAGATTTTCTCTATACCCTTTGAATGTTGAAATGCTCTCGCGTTTTAGAACCCCCGGGGAGCAGAAAATAATTCTGGAGAACCTGAAAAACGGGCTTATTGATGTGGTGATCGGAACTCACCGTCTGATACAGAAAGATGTGAAGTTTAAGGACCTGGGGCTCGTAGTAATAGATGAAGAGCAGAGGTTTGGTGTTGAGCATAAAGAACGGTTCAAGCAGTTGAGGAAGCTGGTAGATGTAATTACAATGACGGCCACCCCCATACCCAGAACACTCTACATGTCGATGACGAAAATCAGAGACATGAGCATTATTGAAACTCCTCCCCGCGACAGGATACCGATTGAGACCTATGTGGTTGAATATAATGAAGAAATAATAAAAAGAGCGATCAGGCGTGAGATCGAGAGAGGCGGACAGGTGTATTATGTACACAACAGGGTAAGAACTATTGAGGAAAAAGCTGAATCACTCAGGCGGCTCATGCCTGAGGTGACATTTGAAATTGCCCACGGCCGGATGGAAGAGCGTGACCTTGAAGAAATAATGAAGGCTTTCTTTGATATGGAGTTCCATACCCTGTTGACAACGACCATAATTGAATCCGGACTCGATATTCCCAACGTTAACACGATTATTATAGAGCGGGCTGACAGATTTGGATTGTCCCAGCTCTACCAGTTGCGAGGCAGAGTCGGTAGAAGCAAGCGAAAAGCATACGCGTACCTTCTGTATCCTGTCGGAAAAGTTATCACAGAGCAGGCCCGGAAAAGACTTTCAGTAATAAACGATCATACCGAATTGGGATCCGGATATTCGATTGCGTTAAAGGACCTTGAAATCAGAGGCGCGGGCAACATACTTGGAAGGGAGCAGCACGGAGATATGCTTACCGTTGGTTTTGAAATGTATGTGAAGCTTCTTGACGAAGCAATACGGGAGCTGCAGCACGGGCAGCCAGTGGAAGTGGAGATTGATCCGGTTTTAGAAATAAAATATAGAGGGTTTATACCCGGGACCTATGTTGAAAGCGAGAAGCTTAGGATTGAGATCTATAAGCGGCTGGCCGGTATGAAGAGAGAGGAAGAGCTGGATGAGTTTAAAGTTGAGCTGCTTGACCGTTTTGGAGCAATCCCCTGGCAGCTTCAGGAACTTTTTACCGTTGTCAGGCTCAGAGTGCTTTGTAGAAATGTGGGAATCAAATGCCTGAGAGAGAAGGAGAATGAGCTTCAGTTGATCTTTGAAAAAAGCAGGGTTGATATTATAAAATTGGTACAGAAGGTTAATAAAAATAAAAGGCTGTTCAGTATATCGCCGAAGGATTACAATACTCTCTACGTATACCGGATGTTCCAGGATAATACAGCAAAATTAGAGTTTTTAAAGGATTTTTTTGATTATGAAGAAAACACCTGAAAATGAAATATTTTCAAGATGCACAGCTTTGAAGAGATGCCTAAATGCAAATGAAATTGACCTCTGCCTGATAGTACAGAACGTGGACAGGTACTACTATACAGGAACCTTTCAGGACGGTGTTTTACTGGTACGGAGGGATGGCCAGCCCGTGCTTTTTATTAAGAGAACTCTTGAAAGAGCCAGGGAAGAATCTCCAATAAATACGGTTATCGGCTATGAAAACATAAATGAGATTTATAATTACATCCGGGACCATAACCTTCAGCGGGAGGTAATCGGACTTGAAATGGATGTTCTCCCTGCAAAGCTGTATATAAAAATTTTATCCAATTTCCCTGATGCGCGTTTTGTCGACATTTCCATTGAGATACGTAATATGCGGGCTGTAAAATCAAATTATGAAATATCGCTGCTGGTAGAGGGCGGAAAAAGACTGGACAGCATTTTTACTAAATTAAAGGATGAGATTAAACCGGGGATTTCAGAGTTTGAATTAAGCATGAAGCTCTCAGCTCTTTTTTTAAAGGAAGATTCTGTCCTCATTGTGAGAACCAGGATGTTCAATATGGAGGTGCATTCAAATGAGGTTTTGAGCGGGAGGAGCGCGTACAAACACTCCTTCATGGATTCTCCGTCAGGAGGTGGTGACGGGATAAATGCGGCATTTCCTTCCGGTTCAGGGCACAAAAAGTTGAAGAAGGGCGAGCCGATACTAATTGATGCTGCGTTTAATCATGAGGGGTATATTGTGGACTGTACCCGTATTTTTGCTATAGGCAGTATTGACCCGATATTTGAGAAAGCTCACAGTGTATCAAAGGGCTGCCATGAAATATTTCTTGAGAAGGTGAAAGAGGGTCTGGCCATCCCTGACATTTGTAAAGAAATAAACGATTTTGTGGCCGGGAGGGGTCTTCAAGACGTGTATATGGGGGAGGCGAAGTTTATGGGCCATGGAGTCGGCCTTGAGCTGGATGAGTTTCCTGTGATAAGTGATCGTTTTGAGGGGCGCATAAAGTCGGGTATGGTGATTGCCTTTGAACCGAAATTCGTTTTTGAAAGCGGCACTGTGGGGTATGAAAATATGTACTGTATAGGAAGGAGAGGGGGAAAGAGCATCAATAAAACCGATGAATCCATTCAGCATCTATAAGGTCGAATGCGGGCTGAAGAAAATTATATTGTCCTTACAGGGTATAATGGTTAG
Organism: Spirochaetota bacterium; assembly: GCA_030673105.1. Lineage (GTDB taxonomy): Bacteria > Spirochaetota > B62-G9 > B62-G9 > DRHN01 > DRHN01. The sequence continues at coordinate 33,874 of DAOVJS010000003.1, read as the reverse complement.
ATTACTTTTATGGTTATAGCTCTTAAAAGACAAAGGTATGTAAAATGAGGAAATTAGCAGTATTTGCGGTGTCGATTTTTTTGATCTTGACGGGTATTTTTATTGACCGCTATATAATATCAGCGCAGGATGCGGCAGCGGATGAAAATTACTTCATTATTGCACAGACAACCAGAAAGACGTCAAAACCGGGTGACTGGGTCGCGAAAATAGACAATAAGACTATCACATTGAATGAGTTTGAAAGAGAGTTTAATGTGCATGTTTATTCTTTACCTATTGATGAAAAGCAGAAGGACCTGTACCAGAACGATACTATTAATAAAAAGAAGTTTTTAATAAACCTCATAAATGAATACCTTATTTATCAAAAGGCGCTCCGGAAAGGTTATGATAAAAGAAAAGATGTACAGGATCTCATTAAGGCTGTGGAAAGAAGAGCAATCATTCAGGTTTATTTGAACGAAAAGATAGAGCCGAAACTGCAGGATATTCCTGATGAGCAGATAGAATCAATTTACAACCAGAATAAAAAGCTGTTTGCCGGTGTTGATATTGATGTCGCCCGGCAGCAGATAAAGATGCAGCTTCTTCAGAGGCAGTACAACGACTATCTTAATGAGTTAGTTGATGAGCTCAAAGGGGAAGCAAAGGTCATCAGGAACGATGAAGTTGACTTATGATGAATTATGAGCATAGATATTAATAAGAGGCTTTCCGAAAATCTATCACAGGTCCTCGATATTCCTGCCGAAAAATGTTATTCCCTGATAGAAACCCCTCCTGATACCGGTTTCGGGGATTTTGCTATTCCCTGTTTTGCATTCACGAAGGAGAGCAGGAAGAATCCGGCGCAGATCGCATCGGATTTCGAACGGCTGTTCTCAAAAAAAGCTAAAAATAATGAAGTGATTCAGAAAGTAAAGTCCAACGGCCCTTACCTTAATATGTTCGTTAATAAGGTGTATATCGTAAGGGAAGTAGTCCGGCATGTTTTTAAAAGCCGGTTCCCTGGTCTTCACGGCACCGGCAAGACGGTAATTATTGACTACTCATCCCCCAATATTGCGAAACCCTTTGGAGTCGGCCATCTTCGCTCTACTGTAATCGGGAGCTCACTTTATAAAATATTCTCTTTTCTTGGCTATAAAGTTATCGGAATAAATCACCTGGGAGACTGGGGCACACAGTTCGGTAAGCTTATTACGGCATATAAAAGGTGGGGGAGTACGGAACAGCTGAAATCCGACCCCGTTAAGTACCTGTTTAACCTTTATGTCAGGTTCCATTCGGAAGCGGAGAATACGCCCGAACTGGAAGATGAAGCACGGAGCTGGTTTTCCAGGCTGGAAAATAACGATGAAGAAGCAGGGCGGCTGTGGGGGCAGTTTAGAGATCTCAGTGTAAAAGAGTTTAAAAAGATTTATGGGAGGCTCGGTGTTGAGTTTGATTATTATACAGGAGAGAGTTTTTACAGCAGTGTGCTTGAAGATACTATAAAGAGTATGAAGGAGATTGGCATTACTTCTGAGAGTGATGGAGCGCTCATTGTTCCCCTTGGTGATGACATGCAGCCGGCTTTGCTCCGGAAGAGTGATGACGCGACCCTCTATCTCACACGGGATATAGCAGCCGCGCTTTACAGACACAGAACATTTCACTTTGACCTGGCACTTTATGTGGTCGGCAGCCCGCAGGCGCTTCATTTCAGGCAGCTGTTCAGTGTCCTGGGTAAAATGGGCCTCGGATGGAATGAAAACTGCCACCATGTCCCCTTTGGACATGTACGGTTTGCTGAAGGTTCCATGAGCACTAGGAAAGGGAATATAGTCTTTCTTGAAGAAGTTCTTGATAAAGCTTCAGAGCTCGCACTGAGCATCATTGAAGAAAAGAATCCGGGACTTAATCATAAAAATGAAGTCGCTGAGGCTGTGGGAGTTAGTTCAGTTATTTTCAATAGTCTTAAAAATTACAGAATTAAGGATGTTGCTTTTGTCTGGGATGAGGTTTTGAACTTCAACGGCGAGACCGGCCCATATTTACAGTACACACACGCCCGTATCAACAGTCTTTTAAAAAAGTTCAAAGAAATACACGGAGAATTGAGGTTTGAGGAAGGACTTTCTTTTGGTGCTGAAGGCTACGGGATCGTGCTTCTAATAAACAATTTTGAAAATGTTGTCATACATGCCTCAAAAGAGTTTGAACCATCCATCATTTCACGTTATCTTCTTGATCTTGCCTCACAGTTTAACAGCTTCTACAATACCCATAGGATCATTACTGATGATCACTCGCTTTCACTGTCCCGTGCGCTTGTCGTTTATGGCGTAAAAATGGTGTTAAAGAAGGGATTGGAACTTCTCGGGCTGAAGGCAGTGGAGGAGATGTAAAACCGGTTAAATTAATATCCCCGGGGATATGCGCCAGGTAGAAACTCAAACTTTATGTGCTGCTTAACAAAAAGCTCGACTAATGGCATTAAAGGCAGATAAATCATGGGAAAGAAAGTCGATTACAGACATCCATATTTAACGCAGCATATAATCGCGTACATAGGAAATAAGAGGCGGCTCCTTCCCCTCATATATGAAGCAATTACGAAGTGTTATCCGGATATACCGGAAGGTTTAACTTTCCTTGATATGTTTGCGGGTGGCGGCGTTGTTTCAAAATTTGCAAAATATTTGGGTTTTAAAGTTTATTCGAATGATTGGGAACCTTACACCTACATAATAAATAAATCGTTTCTGGAAATTGATGAAGTAGATTTAAAAAACATGTACCGTGAATATGGAGGGCTTGCCGGGCTGTTGGATACTTTGAATTCTCTGCCACGGCCGTCCGTGAATGATCAGTATATCGCTAAACATTATTCTCCATCCACCTGCAAAATTGAAGGTTTAGACTTCAGAAAAGAAAGGATGTTTTACACCAGGTCAAACGGTCTAATTATCGATAAAATCAGAAATAAAATCGAAGACCTGTACCCCGCAGGAGAAAACAATAAATCACCTGATAAACTAAGAGAAAAGTATCTTCTTATTTCATTACTGCTTTATGAAGCTGCAACCCACACTAACACATCAGGTGTATTTAAAGCGTATCATAAAGGATTCGGCGGGCACGGCAGGGATGCTTTGAGCCGAATACTGGCACCCATCAGACTCAGGATGCCTGTATTGATAACGTCAAAGCACAATGCGACAGTATTTAGAGAAGATGCGAATAAGCTGATTTTGATGGAAGATTTAAGAGGCACCGATTTTGACATGGTTTATTTAGACCCTCCCTATAACCAGCACCAGTACGGAAGTAATTACCATATGCTCAATACAATCGGCTTATGGGACAGGCTGCCGGTTAATAATAATTTAAATGAAAAGGGAATTTTAATGGAGAAGGCGGCTATCAGAAAAGATTGGGTCATTACCAAATCTGATTACTGCTACGCTGACAGGGCCAGGGACACTTTTTATACTTTGATTGATAATATTAAATCAAAATATATTTTATTGAGCTACAGTACTGAAGGGATAATACCTTTTGATGAATTGAAGGGCATATGTTCGGAAAAAGGTAAAATAGATATTGTAACGAATGAATATACCAAATACCGCGGTGGTAAGCAGAGCATTAAAAGATTAAACAAGAATATCGAATTTGTAATGATAATTGATACATCAAGAAGAAGCACTAAATATGGGCTGAAACAGCTGGATAATATACTGGTTAAAAAGAGACTTGCGTTATTATTTAATAAAAAATATTCTTTAATAAGATTGAAAGAGAATTTTTCGATCGATCTAAAAAATAAGACCTTAGAATTGGAGGATTTACATATTAAAATAAATACGAGAGACTTTCTTGAATTAATGCCGGCAGGTGATATTGAGGGTCTGAGTGACATGAAGAGACTGAGATTGACTGAAAAATTGGAAAAATCGTTATGTAAGGATAAAGAGGAGGAATTAGAGGAATTATTTAAAAAAATAGGCGGGGAGGATTGTGATAAAGAATATTTCCTAAAGTTGATACCCGACACGATCAGGAAATTTGCGCATAAAAAGTACAAAGATAAGTTTTTCTTATGGCTGGAAAGAGCAAGAAAAATCAGGGCCAATCAACCGGAATTATATCTCTTGATCAGGGACAGGATAGATGACCTCGAGGTTCTGGCTTTGAAACGATTTTCAAACTAAAATATTATTTAAAGTTTTGTATAGATTCGTCCGATATAATGAAAGAGGAAATACCGCTCAGGTGCTGCAAAGAAGCACCGCGGCTTATTTTTCCGTTTCTTATTTTTCCATTTAGGGAGGAAATAAAGAGGGAGTAAACCCTCCCCCTGGTCCTTTGCCGTTTATCAGGGGTAAAAATCACTAAAAACATGGATGTTTTTAGCATCATAAACGCAAGGAGGTGATGCTCTTATTTTCAATTACTTTATTTATCGTAATCAAATGAAATTTGTTTAGCGCAAAATTTTGATTACGATATTTTTTTTGCAGGCACGGATGCCGAAGAAAAATTTCAAGGAGGAAAATATGATTATTAATCACAACATCAGCGCTATTTTTGCGAACAGGACTCTCAAATTTAACAACTGGAATATCAACAAAAACATTGAAAAGCTGGCATCAGGTATGAAGATAAACCGTGCCGGTGATGATGCGTCAGGTCTTGCAGTTTCCGAGAAAATGAGATCCCAGATAAGGGGTTTGAAACGGGCGGCGCAGAATGCGGAAGATGGAATTTCTTTTATTCAAACCGCGGAAGGATATTTACAGGAAATCCAGGATATTCTTCAGAGAGTAAGAGAACTCTCTGTTCAGGCTTCCAACGGTATTTATACCGAGGAGGATAGAATGATGATCCAGGTGGAGGTTTCCCAGCTTATCGATGAGATCGACAGGGTGGCCTCACATGCCCAGTTTAACGGTATGAATATGCTGACAGGCAGGTTCGCGCGGCCGATTGGAGAGAATACGCCTACCGCATCAATGTGGTTCCAAATCGGGGCGAATATGGATCAGAGAGAGCAGGTTTTTATTCAGACGATGACTTCTCGTGGGCTGAGAGTAAAGCAGGCGGCAACCGGCTCTTCAATATCACTCGGGACACCTGAATTGTCAAACAGGGCAATAGGAACCTTAGACGCTGCGTTAACGGAAGTAGCCAAGCAAAGGGCTGATCTCGGTGCGTATCAAACGAGGCTTGAATTTGCTACGAAGGGATTGATGTCGGGATATGAGAATCTCCAGGCGTCTGAATCGAGAATCAGAGATACAGATATTGCGGAACAGATGGTAGATTTTACGAAGAACCAGATCCTGGTGCAGACAGGAACTGCGATGCTGGCTCAGGCAAATTTAATGCCGCAGAGTGTTCTTCAGCTTTTCAGGTAATGAGTATTATTTACCGGTGACTGTAATTTATGGTCACCTGTATAAATTGATCTTTGAAATAGGAATTAATCCACCCCGGTATCGGGTAGTGGTTTAACCTGTCCTTGATTATGGAGTTCCAGCAACTTATTTTATGCCCCTCCCGGGGCTTTAAAGTATTTGAGGCTGCAATATGAAACATAGTATTTTGTTTCATAGGGTGCTCTGATTTGAGGAAAGAGGCTCTTTTACCCTTGACTTGAAGGAGCCTGTTTTTCCACAAAGGGGCATAATTTTAGTTGCTGGTCTTTAAAGCGGTATACCGGCCTTTCCTGCTCGAGAGGAGAGGACGGAGAAGGGGATGAAACGAAAACGCGTATCGGAGTAATCGCCCGTCCCTTTGGGATACGCAGCTACAAGGAGAAAAACCTTGTAAAAAGATCCTCATGCAGGGAGGCATGAGACTAATCAAGGAGGGTAGATTTATGATCATCAACCACAATATGAGTGCTCTCTACGCCAACAGGATTTTGAAGTTTAAAAATCTGGACGTGGATAAAGACATCGCCAAGCTGTCATCAGGTGAGAGAATTACGAGAGCAGGTGACGACGCATCGGGCCTTGCTGTTTCTGAAAAGATGAGGTCTCAGATAAGGGGATTAAAACAGGCTGCGAGAAATATTGAAAACGCAGTTTCCTTTATCCAGACCACCGAGGGGTATCTGCAGGAAGACCAGGATATTCTTCACAGGATACGAGAACTCTCTGTTCAGGCGGCAAACGGCATATACACCCCCGAGGATAGGATGCAGATCCAGGTTGAAGTATCTCAGCTTGTTGATGAGATCGACCGGGTCGCTTCTCATGCTCAGTTCAACGGGTACAATATGCTTACAGGCTCATTTGCGAACCCCGCTGCAGGCGGAACTCCCACAGCTTCAATGTGGTTTCACGTTGGGGCAAACATGGACCAGAGGGAAAGGGCCTATATAGGCACCATGACTTCGGAGGCGCTTGCTTTAAAACCTGAGGGGAGATCTATCAGTCTCTCAACTCCAGGCGTTGCTAATGCCGCGATCGGTATCGTTGACGAGGCTTTACAAAGAGTATCCAGTCTAAGGGCCGATCTTGGGGCCTATCAGAACAGGTTCGAAATGGCTGTACGCGGAGTCCTTGTGGGGGCTGAAAATATGCAGGCCGCTGAATCGTTAATTCGTGACACGGATATGGCAGCGCAGATGGTTGAGTTCGTAAAAAACACAATACTGGTCCAGTCGGGCACTGCAATGCTTGCCCAGGCTAACCTGAAGCCGCAGGCTGTGCTGCAGCTTCTTGTGTAGAGGCCGGTATTTAGGGGTGGTACAGAAAGGCCTGATCCAGGCGTCATAATGTTGATCATGCAAAGGCGGTAAACCCGGCAGGATTTGGAAATTTACGGTACGGGAAAGAATGGTCTGGTGATCGGTTAGATTATTATTCAAGTACCTGACCGTAATTGGCTGAAAATGGAATTTTCAGCCACCGAATCTCTATGGAGGGAGGAGATAGTATGATCATTAACCACAATATATCTGCTATCTTCGCAAACCGGATTCTGACACAGCATGAGAGGGAACTCTCAAAGTCTATTGAAAAGCTTGCGTCGGGTTTGCGGATAAACAGGGCAGGTGATGACGCTTCGGGATTGGCTGTATCTGAAACACTGAGATCCCAGATCAGAGGACTGAAACAGGCGCAGAAGAATGCCTTAAACAGCATTTCTTTTATTCAGACAGCTGAAGGCTCTTTGCAGTCTGTACACGCGATCCTTCATCGTTTGAGGGAGCTTGCTGTCCAGTCTGCCAATGCCGTATATTCTGAAGAGGACAGAAGCCTTATTCAGGTCGAGGTCTCTCAGTTGATAGAGGAGATAGACCGTATAGCTGAAACTACAGAGTTTAACAAGTTTAAGATTTTGGATGGTTCAAACCTGAGTTTTAAGTTTCAGGTTGGCCCCAATCCGGGACAGGATATCACAGCGGTTATGAAAACCATGACAGCTGCGGCTATCGGCGTATCCGGATTGACAATGTCTACTATAAACTCTGCGAATGAAGCCCTTAACAGGGTTGATCAAGCTGTCGGTATTGTCTCGAAACAGAGGGCCTCCTATGGAGCAGTACAGAACAGGCTTGAGTATGTTGTTTCTAATCTTTCAGTAGCGGCAGAGAACCTTCAGGCGGCAGAGTCAAGAATAAGAGATACTGAAATGGCTTCGGAAATTGTCAATTTCATGCGTCTGAAGATCTTAAAGGACTCAGGAGTTGCTATGCTGATGCAGGCCAATCTGAAAACGGAGTCAGTTATGAGGTTATTGGGTTAGGCAGTCACGCCGATCACATACCTGCGGCTTTTGCCGCAGGTATTGTTAAAAAATTACGCTTTTTTCCGGGTCTGTTGTCAGAGACGAAATCCGGAAATTAGCCGGGAGGTGTATATAATGGGGATAGAAATCATCAGGGGACACCCTGGAAGAGAGTATAACCTGAAAGGAATTCCCGGGAGTAAACTTGACAATAGGGAAGAGATTTTTAAAAATGAAGGAACTTCTGATAATATTTCTCTGCATTCTGATGATATCAGGGCTAAAGATACAGGATATTTTGAAGGCAAGGCCCATATCAGTGAGGCTTTAGAGAAATTAAAGCATACAGGTGAAATTTTCAACAGGAGACTGGATTTCAGGATACATGAAGAAACCCACAGGGTAGTTGTAAAGGTAATTGATACCGAAACCGATAAGGTTATAAAAGAGATTCCTCCGGAGCAAATATTACAGCTTGCTGCAAGAATTCAGGAAATGATCGGTCTTCTTGTTGATGAAGAAAGGTGAAATTGCGATAAGCTAAGGCGGCCCGGGGAATTCATTTTAACTCCGGGGATTATAGATGCCCGATTTCAACCTTCCTGGGATTTCAAGTAATATAGATATAAAAGGGGTCATTGATAAACTTGTCAGTGTAGAGAGTAGAAAGATCGACAGGTTTGAAGCTGTCAAAGAAGAGTTAAATAAAGAAAAAACCGCCTGGATAACCCTCAACAATAATATCAATAATTTACAGAAAGCTTCTGCGGCTTTATACGGGTTCCGCTCACCCTTTGAAGACAAAATTGCCGTTTCAAGTGATGAGGGCGCATTAATTGCCGACGCGACGAGGATTGCACAGCCTTCAACCAGCACTGTTAATGTGGAGCGTATTGCCCTCAACGAAAAAATTCTTTCTGATCCGGTTAAGAGTAATAGAATATTAGGAGAAACTTATCTTAAAATTAATATCGGTGAAGAAGAAGTGGGTGTCCGGTTCGGAGGAGGAAGAATTGACGACCTCGCTGAGGCAATTAACAGACAGGCGGGTGCGTACCTGACCGCTAAAATAACCAGAGATACAGATAAAACTTCTGTTCTCGTCCTGGAAGTAAATAAGACGGGTGAAAAGAATCGAATTGCCGTGGATGATGGAGCAACTTCCGATTTTTTTCAAGATATAGGCCTGTTTAAAGAAGAATCAGGTTTAGAGGTTGATACTGAGTTTAAGCAGGAGAGAGTTTTTCCCATTGAGGAATCTTCTGGATACAGGGTATATGATGAAATATTAACCCTTGAACCGGAAAATAGTGTGGAGTTTATTCTGGGGGAAAGTGTTACGGCTGACCCGAATGTTTATTTAAAGATTAAAATAAGAGCTGTTGAAGTTAAAGAAGAAGAAAAACCGGAAGAACCTGTTCTGTGGCCAGAGCTTAAAAATATAGGAGAGGTAACCATCAGGGAGGTAAGGGTTGAAGGCGGCCGGTCCATTTCAAAGATTGAAGTACCGGAGGAAGAGAAAGTGGAGCCTGTAGTCATCGACAATAACGTAATCGGCATTGGGAATGAGGCGGGCCTTGTGGGTAAGCTGGATGTAGACACACTCGCGGATAATTTCACGGAGTATACTTACAGGCTTACCGATATTCTCAAAGAGGGTGAGCAGATAAACAGAATCTTCTTTATAAACAGGAATACAGGCAGGCGAATAGAATACAGGGACCTTGTTCTTGAAGACACCTTGGTTAGAGAAGGGATATCCCCCAAACATCCTGTTCAGACCGGGAGAGATGCCGTATTGTATATTGATGGTGTAAAGATTATCAGAGATACAAATGAGTTTGAGGATGTTATTAAAGGCGTGAAAATTAAATTGAGAAAAGAATCCGAAGAAGAGGTGTTGTTAAAAATAGACAGGGATTATGAAAAAATAACGGGTAAAATTGTGGACATGGTGTCCAGGTATAATGAACTTCTTAAGTATATTAACGAGCAAACAGGGGCGACTGTGAGTGAAGTACTTTCCGAAGAAAATGAGACAGGCATACTTTCAGGAGATATTACTGTCATGGGATTAAAGAGCAAGTTACAGAGAATAATGATGAATCCCTATCCCACCGATATGGGAAAAGAACTTTCGCTGCTTGCCCAGATAGGTATATCAACGGGAGCGTACGGGTCTGATTGGAGTGATATAAAAGAAGGATATTTACATGTTGATGAGGATAAATTTATTACCGCATTTGAAAAATTTCCTGAAATAGTAAAGCAGCTCTTTGGCTCGGACACCAATAATGATGTGGCCATCGATAATGGGACCGCGTATGTGATGGATAAAACTTTAAAGGGTTATACAAGTCCCCGTAATGGAATAATAATCAACAGGATAAAAAATACCGATACTGGAATCAAGGAGCAGGAAAAAAGTATTGATAATTGGAATGTACATATAGAGGTATACAGGAAAAAACTTGAACGTGATTTTACGGTTATGCAGCAGGCGCTCAATGAGCTGGAATTAAATCAGAAAAGTATAGAGAATTTTTCCAGGCAGTTTCAAAAATAGACAATAAGATGGTTTGTATCGTTTTTACTAATAATAGTTTTATACCGGCATTCTTGAAGGAGTGAGTAAATGGAGATTCTCATTAATGAGGAAAAGATTGAGTTTGAACTCGAAACTGAAAAGAATGTGGGGGAAATAATTAAAGGTCTTGAAAGCTGGATTGTGGAAAACGATAACGTGATAGAATCTATTTCAATTGACAGCGTAACAGTTCCTTTTGATTATAACTGCTCTGAATTCAGCAGAAGTATATCATTGGTCAAGGAATTAAAGGTAATTACTTTAACACAGATTGAGCTCGCAGTAAATACTATTGTGTCTTTAGGTGAGTATATTATCAGAATACTGAGTGAGTATGACGACTCAGATAGTCTGACATACTATGATTCTATTCTGGAAGGAATGAAGCTTATTTATTCAGGAATCGTTGATTCTTTGAGAATTTTAAACGTAAATTCGATTGTTATAGTTAACAGGAAAGGAATTACACTTAAGGACGTTCTTTTAGAAATGAATGAATTTATTCTAATTTATGAAAAAAAATATATTGACCCTGAAGGAATAAAAAAGCTGAAGGATTTACTGAAGAATATGCTGTATTTTATTGCCATAGTTTTTAAGTGGGCGGTTATTAAAAATATTTTATTTTTTAAGGACTGGGATAAAACCAAGACATCTTCTTTTTTAGGGGAGATTTTTCAGGACCTGTCCTATGTCTGCAGCAGTTCATTTCAAAAATTTGATAGTATTTCAAAAGATTTACAGATCGGGAGAGATAGAAAGGCATTAGGTGATCTTTGCTACATAACGGAGCTTCTGGATGAGGTGATATCGATCCTGAAAATTACGAAAATTATGTATACTATTGATTTTAAGTCCATGTTAATATCCGATAAGAGTATCGATGACTTATTCTATGAAATAACTGATCGTTTAAAATCCGTTGAAAGCGCTTTTAAAAATGGAGATATGATCACTGTAGGAGATGTACTGGAGTATGAGATAAAACCTCTTTTTAAGCAGATCCCTGAATTATTTGAAAAAATGGATAATTTTATTAAATAAGTTTGTATTTTTCTATTGACACTGAGTAAAAAATCGTTTAACTTGAACAGTATAATATGCATACCTATTATCTGCTTTTTAAAAACCTCTTTAAAAGGCCGCAGGAGTAACTGTTCTATTACGGGGTTTTATTCTTATAACGCTTCTTAAATTTTACTGTATAGACAATAAAGTGTGATGGTTTATTAGATATGTGACACCTGATAAATTACACAAAGAGTAGTGTGCCCTACTGGTTATTACCGTCAATTTATACGTGCATTATTGCAGCTTGTATAAAAATACAATTGAATGGTGGAGTGGATATGGGAATACCAGACAATCTCAGCGAACCGGGTGAAGATTATATCAACGAAGAGACTCCTGCCGGGAGTCCGGTAGGAAAGACAGAAGAACCTGATGCTGATTCAGCCATCGAATCAAAACCTGAAATCATTTCTGAATCTGTGTCTGCATCCTTCGAAACAGAATCTATGACAGAGAGTGGTGTAGGGAAAATAGCAATTATTAGAAAGGTGAAGAAGAAGAAGAAGGCAGAAGAGAAAAAAAAGATTAATTTTGCCAAGTTGAATATAAATGAGCTCACAAACATGACTATTTCGGGACTTTCCTCTCTTGCAATGGAGTTTAGTATTGAAGGCACCGGCAGAATGAAAAAGCAGGACCTGATCTTTGCAATTCTTCAGGCTCAGACTGAAAAACATGGCCTGATTTTTGCGTCAGGTGTGCTTGAAATATTACAGGACGGGTACGGTTTCCTGCGGTCCCCCAGCTATAATTACCTGCCAGGTCCGGATGATATTTATGTCTCACCGTCTCAAATTCGATTATTCGGATTAAAAACCGGAGATACCGTGTCCGGACAGGTACGTCCTCCAAAAGAAAACGAGCGGTTCTTTGCTCTATTAAGAGTTGAAGCTGTGAATTATGAGGACCCTGAGGTTTCGCAGAAGAGAATCCTTTTCGATAATTTAACGCCCCTGTATCCAGATGGAAGAATCTCTCTCGAAACTATCCCGGACAATATAGCGATGAGAGTCGTCAACTTATTTATTCCGATCGGAAAGGGGCAGAGGGGGCTTATCGTGGCTCCTCCAAGAACCGGCAAGACGATACTTATTCAGCAGATAGCCAACTCTGTCACAACCAATCATCCCGATATTGTTCTTATTGTTCTCCTCATAGATGAAAGGCCCGAAGAGGTCACTGATATGCAGCGAAGTGTGAGCGGTGAGGTAATCAGTTCAACCTTTGATGAACCTGCGACGAGACATGTTCAGGTTGCGGAGATGGTCATAGAAAAAGCCAAGAGACTTGTTGAGCATAAAAAAGATGTTGTGATCCTCCTTGACAGCATTACAAGGCTTGCCCGGGCATACAACCAGGTTGTCCCGACATCAGGTAAGATACTGTCCGGTGGTGTTGATTCAAACGCTCTCCATAAACCAAAGAGATTTTTTGGCGCGGCTAGAAATATTGAAGAGGGCGGCAGCCTTACAATTCTGGCAACGGCTCTCATTGATACAGGGAGCAGAATGGACGAGGTGATATTTGAAGAGTTTAAAGGAACAGGCAACATGGAAATTAATCTTGATAGAAGATTGGTAGAAAGAAGGATATTTCCTGCTATCGATGTCTGGAAATCCGGCACGCGAAAAGAAGAGCTGCTGCTTACAGGGGAAGAGCAGCAGAAATTATTGGTTTTAAGAAAAGTCCTTCATCCTATGGATGAATTAGAAGTAATGGAACTATTAATTGAAAAAATGAAAGCAACAAAGAATAACGCGGCTTTTCTGCGTTCGATGAATAATTCGGCATAAAACTGTCAGTCCAAATAATTTGTATAAATTAATTTTTATTATTATATTTTAATAAATTACATGGAAACTGGAGCAGCGTATGAAAAATGGTATTCATCCTGATTATAAACCCGTTGTCATTACCTGTGCCTGTGGAAATAAAATTGAGACAAGGTCGACAGTGGATATAAAGCATATAGAGATATGTTCAGCATGCCATCCATTTTTTTCCGGTAAACAGAAGTTAGTTGACACTGCAGGAAGGATTGAGAGGTTCAGGAAGAAGTATAATATTAAAGAAACGGTAAAATAGGTAATACGATAAATATTTCTAAAAATGCTTCAATGATATTTTCTATGTATTTTTAAAGCCTGCCTTATATAATCGTTCACTAATCTTAATTCCTTCAGGCTGATCCTTAACATATAAAATGACTATTTAAACATAATAACCTGTGTAATATATAGCATCAAATATATAATCTGTAGTTATGGGACAGCCTAATTAGAGGTTGTTGGACAGCCTCCCTTATATTTTGGAAGCTGGTCCGGCAATTAAAATTTTATGTACATTGATAAGGTTATCTATTATGTTATTATTCGAAACCATGAGGCAAGAAATATTTTTTAATCAAGATTGACAGTTTACTTGCCTGGAATATTTTTTGAATTGTGCATTGGAGTGGAAGTTATGGGTAAGAGTGAGACAAAAAGGTCTCTCATCGGGGGGCAGGCGGTTATCGAGGGTGTAATGATCAGGAATAAGAACGTATACACAATTGCAGTTCGCAAACCCGATGGGTCAATTGAAGTTGTAAAAAATAATATAAAGAGCCCTGTTCAGTCTTATAAGATTTTACGAGCACCTTTTGTGAGAGGTATTTCAGCTCTTATTGAAAATCTTGTTCTTGGTATAAAATCACTGCTGTATTCAGCAGAAATTGCCATGCCCGAGGATGATAAAAAGAAAAAATCTAAGAATAGTTCGAGTTTTATTATTGTTTTCGGGATGATTCCGGCCCTGGCATTAGGAATCGGTCTCTTTATGGTATTACCTAATCTTTCTACTCATTTCCTCGGTATTATAGAGAAAGATAGCCCATTTTTCTTTAATATAATAGCGGGTGTGATCAGACTCGCTGTATTCCTCCTTTATATCATCTTTATTTCTTTTATTAAGGATATCAAGAGAACTTTCCAGTACCATGGGGCTGAACATAAGTCAATTTTTTGTTACGAGGCTGACCGGCCCCTCGTTATTCAGGAAGCGAAAAGTTTTAATACTCTTCATCCCAGGTGCGGAACATCTTTTCTATTCTTTGTATTTTTCATTACGATAATTGTCTTTCCACTTATCACGGTAGCCACACAATTACTGTACAAGGATTTTGCTACCATGCACATTGTATACAGGAAAATAATTACTTTATTCCTTCACATTATAGTTGCATTACCTGTAATCGCGTCTCTCTCTTACGAACTTTTAAAGTTATCTGACAAATTTAGAAATAGTCTATTCATGAAAGTCCTGGTTGCTCCTGGCCTTTTACTCCAGAGAATTACAACAAAAGAGCCTGATGAAAACCAGCTTGAAGTCGCTTTGGAAGCAGTAAAAGCTGTAGTATAAAAAATCATACAATCAATGTATACTATTTTATACATAACCCTGATTATACGACAGAAATATCAGTTTTTTTGCAATTAATGTTATGGATTGTCAATTGTTTTTATGTTTCCTATTAAAAATTCCCTATTCGCAGGTGCTGTTTTCTGATTTACTGAACTTATTCATTGAAATTGGTAATAATTCTGGAGAATAAACACATTTGATATATAATTAATTAAGGAGGGCTGGTTTATTTACACTGATTTTGTTAATTTTGGTCATTATGTTATGAAAAATTATACAAATAAGTTAATTAATAATGCAGGCAATATTATATCCTTCTAACTGATTATAATAGGGGAATTACAAAAACATCAAAATAAAAAAATATGGCATATAAATTGCTTTAATATGTTGAGTGATGGAAATGACAATAAAAAAAGAACCCAGATCAGAAAGCAATTTAAGTGCCTATCTCTATCAGCTTAAGAAGGATAAGCTTCTAACAGCTGATGAGGAAAAGTCACTATCAAAAAAAATATTACAGGGTGACGGGCAGGCGCGTGAGACTCTTATTAAGTCTAATCTACGTCTGGTTGTTAAAATTGCAAAAGGTTATATTTCTCGTGAAATGGATCTGCTCGATCTAATTCAGGAAGGAAACCTGGGATTAATAAAAGCCGCTGACAAGTTTGATTTCAGGAAAAATGTGAGATTCAGTACATACGCCTCTTTCTGGATCAAACAGAGTATAGCTCGTGCGCTTTCAAACAAAAGCAGGCTGATAAGGCTTCCTCACAGAAAAGAAGAAAAACTGAGGAAAGTGACACGGGCCCAGCAGAAACTTTCAAAAGATTTCGGGAGAACAGCTGATAATTCTGAACTGGCGTCAGAGACAAAAATTGATCAGGATGAGATAAGATCAATTCTTAACCTGCCGGACAAAGTTTTATCGATTGAATCATCGAATAATGATGATAGTTTCTCATTGAAAAATACAGTTGAAGACCCGAAATACAACCCTGATAATATTGTAATGAAAAATTATTTAAAAGAAAAGACCGAAGAGATGCTGGATATATTAACGGAAAAGGAGAAGAAAGTTCTTCTTTATCGTTATTCTTTCTTAAAAGGTGAAAAATATACTTTGAAAGATATAGGAGAACAGCTTTTTATCTCTCCTGAAACTGTGCGGCAGATTGAGTTAAGAGCGTTGAAAAAAATACGAGAGCATTTTAGCCATTTAAAGGAATTTCTCCGGGATTGAGGCTTGTTTTATTACCGCAGTTTTAATAACCCCTTGACATTGCCCGCGTTTGGTCCTTTTTATAGAGTTCAGAATAGTAAAAGCCCCTGTTTTTCAATGTTTCTTTAAGTTCTTGAGTGAATGGGATATATCTCCAGAAAATGGTTCGGACTTCCCGATTCAGTTTTTGCATTCCCTGTGATTCAAATTTGATCCACAGAATGTAATCCTGAATAAACGCCTGCTTTAAGTCGCCTTTTAATTTATTTTTTTGTGAATATTCGTAGTAGTGCCCTGTCAGCCCCTCTTCCATCCAGTAATGGAGCGCCTTCTCTTTAGCAATCTGCCATCTCAAATCACCGAGCGCATTTAAAACTGCAATTTTTAAATCACGGGGGAACATGGGAACCGCAATTCTGCCCTTGCTCGTGGCCTTGTTCATCCTTTCAAAAGGCTCCCAGCATATTCCATAATTACCATAAGCGGGTACAATGATAAAACGAGGAACTATCCTGTGTTCCTCCTGTTTATATTTTCTAATAAAAACACCCGGATCAATTGCCTCTATTTCTTTCAGGGTTTTCTCAAGGTTGTTTTTAGTACATACTTCAATATCACTGTTTGGCATATAGTATTTAATGAGAAAAGGGAAATGGTTCCCCTGCCTTCCAACTGTTAATTTGATCATCTGTCGAATTGATAAGAATTCCTCTGTCACTGTTTTTGTGTCAACTTCCACTGACAGGTCAATGCCTGAGTTCTGAAGGGATTTTATATCCCCATCAAGACCCACAAGGGTCCTGTAGGAAGCTTCTATATCCTTATTTGATTTAATCAGACTTTTTGTAATATTTTGAACCTGTAAGAGTGCTTTTTTTTGTTCAGAATTGTAAGGGGCTAGTACGTTCTCATATTCCGAAATAAGATCATGATTTAAAATAATCGTGATGCAGCTCTTAAGACTTTTCTCTATCATTCGATGCTGCTCTGATTTTTGCTTGAAATTTACATGTTCAGCATCTTTTGAACCTCTTTTTCTATCCAGTTTTGCTTTAACAGCAGATGGTGATTTCTTTTTTGCCTTAACAGTCTCATCTATGGAGCTTGGTGATATTATTCCATTGCCAACCTTTAATAACCATTCATCTACAAAAGAAAAGTCATCCTGTGTAGTGCTGGTATTTATACTCATGAGGATGTTCCTCTGGCTCGCATCGATGAAGGTATTATTGAGTAATCCATAACGATAAAGGGCCTGTTTTTCGTCAGTCAGGCTACTAAAAAAATTGTTAATAAGGTGTGTTAACATATTCCAGTAGGCTGGGGTAAGTCTTTCACGGTACATGGACTTTTCGTCTTTATCCGTCGCTTTTAAGAACTTTGACAATATCTCGTTTAACCTCGTTCCGTATTCTCCTGTCATATCAATAATTTTTGAATAATGATTTTTATCGGTTAAAAAACCATGCAGGTTAAGTGAGCGCATTTCAGTTTTTTGGATTTTATCTGTTGAAGGTGCGGTTTGTCCTGCTGTACCGATTTCCGGATCTGCTGTCCCGGATTGAATACCCAGCAGATCAGCTATTTCCGGATCCAATTTCTCATTTTCAACCACTGCTTACCCCTTTACCTTTTGACTTCATGGAATGTTTTGGAGGTGAGGGGATTCGAACCCCTGACCCCTTGAATGCCATTCAAGTGCTCTCCCAGCTGAGCTACACCCCCTTAAAACCATACTCATACTAACAATTTTTTTAAATAAAACTATTAATAACTATACTGTCAAGTTTAATTTGTTGTTGACTTTTTTAAATAGAGGTATATTTTATCGGAAAAGAGATATCGTTAATGCCGGAGTTGAAATGGAATCAGACCATCATGATGGTGGCACCAACGTGGATATTGATAAGATTTACTGCGCTAACTGCAGGCACTGCGTGCTTTTCAAGCAATCGGTAGGTGAAAAAGGTTCATATGTGCTCAGGGTCAAATGCAGTAACGGATTGTGGAAGAAAAAATCAGGCGAAGAAAAAATTTATAAGTATTTTACCATAGTCAGGCGAACACTTCCAGAATGTGAATTTTATGATCCAATGGGTGAAGAAAAATCTTTTATTAAAGAACTACGAAAGAGCCTTCCAATAAAAGATGAAATCTACTCATTTTAGGGTTTAATATACAACAAGGTCATAATGAGAAAAAATTTATATACATATCTATATCTCATAATAATACTGACTATTTCATATATTTTTCTTTCCTGTGCTTCAAAGATGCCGGCTTTATATAAGGATGGAAAGCCACTTACAATAATCGAATATGACAAAATAGCTCAGAAAGAGTTTGATAACAACAGATTTGATAATGCGATAACAGCTTACGAGGCAATAATAACAAATTATCCGGATAAATTGAGGGCAAGTACCTGGGCCCATTATGAGATCGGCTTTTGTTATTATGTAAAGGAAGAATACGATAAAGCTGAAATATATTTTCGAAAAGTTACGAATGAGTTTCAGGAACCTGCAGCAAAAAAATTAGCCCGGGACATGTTAGCAAAGATAGTTGAGGCGAAAAACAAAAAAAAGAAATAACAAAGTAGTTCTCAAGCCACTCCTTTTAGTAATTTCTCTAGGGATTATTCCGCTTGCTGTTTCTCTCGTGTTGCATATGCCGGTTTTATTTGCAGATTACCATACATTTACTCCCGGGATGCTGTCTTCTGCGGGCGGATTCGTAATTTTTCTCATACTTTTCCTTTTATTCGGCCCTCCTGCGAAAAGTTATATTCTCGAACATGAGCTGTCACATGTCTTGTTTGCCCTAATCAGCGGGGTGAAGGTAAAGAGCATGTCTCTCAAGAGAAATGAAGGGTTTGTAAAGACTGAAAGAGTTAATATAATCATTGCTCTTGCTCCATATTCCCTGCCCCTGTATACTCTTGTGATAATATGTGTTTTTAAAATTGTATGGATATTTTTTCAGAGCGCCTTGCTTTCCGGTATTTTCTATTTTTTTATTGGAATATCGCTTTCTTTTCATGTAATTGCAACCATTCATTATATTCAAATAGATCAACCCGATCTAAAAAGATACGGACATTTTTCATCCTTGATTTTTATATTTACCTGGTCTGTGATTGTTCTTGCCCTGATTATCGCGCTTATGTTTAAAAGGGTTGAGATTGTTAATTATTTTGATGTATCATTTACCGATACATTAAACATTTACAGGAAACTATTTACATTTATAAAGTCAATTCCATCCGGGTCATGAACCCGTGAATGAATGGCTAATATGATGATTAATTTTTTCTTGACTTTACATTCGCGCCTGTCTATAATTTACTAAATTGTTAAATTTTAAACACACAGAAAAATGTGGGAGCTCCTTAAACTTCGTCTTATAAATCATCAAAAATTGAAATCAGGTAAATTTTCAATAAGACAGAATATTAATTGCCAAAACAAATTGGAAAAATTAATAATTAAAACCACAAAGGAGGCTGATCGTGTCTTCAAAAGTCGTAGAGTTTCCAGCGATTTGGATAGCAGGGGCTGCCTGTTCAGGGTGTTCTGTTTCGCTGTTAAATTCAATTAGTCCGAGTATCCAGAACGTTTTAGTTGATCCTGTTCTTCCCGGGAAGCATGTATCTCTCATATTTCACGCCACATTAATGGCAGGGCAGGGTGAGCCTGTCGTAAAGATATTGAGAGAAACTATTTCTCAAAAGCCGAATGAGTACATTCTCATGGTGGAAGGGTCTGTTCCGACTGCAGAGGATGGACTCTACTGCACAATTGGTAAACTTGATGGAGAGGAAGTTGTAATGAAAGATATGACGGCTGAGCTCGCTAGAGACGCGCTTGCCGTGCTTGCTGTGGGAACGTGTTCTTCCTACGGAGGTATACCATCAGGGGCTCCAAACCCCACCGGAGCACTGTCTGTGGCTGATTTTTTCAAAAATGAGGGTATATCCACACCGTTGATTAATATTCCGGGATGCCCGCCGCACCCCGATTGGATAGTCGGGACAATAGCGCATGTTCTTATTAATGGTCTTCCGTCACCTGATGACCTGGACGAAAAATTAAGACCAAAAGCGTTTTTTAAAGATCTTATTCACGACAACTGCCCTCGCCGTGCATTTTTTGATGCAGGTCAGTTCGCGCGAAACCCCAGCGAGCCAGGCTGCCTATATGAAATCGGCTGTAAAGGACCATATAGTTATGCTGACTGTCCCAGCAGGCAGTGGAATAATGGAACAAACTGGTGTATAGGTGCAGGTGCGCAGTGTATAGGATGTGTGGAGCCCGACTTTCAAGATAAACTTGCACCCATGTTTACAAAGCTAAATGAAGACGCGCTTGAAAGATTTAAAATTAAAACACGTTAACTTCAAAAACGGAGGGTAATCATGTCGACCAAGATAACAATTGACCCATTGACCAGAATTGAAGGTCATATGAAGATAGATGCCTATCTTGAGGATGGAGTGGTTAAGGATGCTCAATGTTCAGGAACACTCTTCAGAGGTTTTGAAATCTTCTTGAGGGATAGAGATCCGAGAGACGCGCAGAGAATCACGCAGAGAGTCTGTGGTGTCTGCCCTACGGTGCATGGAACAGCATCGACCCTGAATCTTGACAGTGCGTTTGGTATTGCAGATAAAGTTCCGGATAATGGAAGAATCCTTCGAAATCTCATCCTCGGGGCCAATTATATCCAATCACATATTCTTCACTTTTACCATTTAGCGGCGCTTGATTTTGCAGATGTGACTGCCGTAGCTGACTACAGCGGTAAAGATGCTGAATTGAATTCTTTAAAAGACTTCATAGCAAGGGGTGAGCTTTCGCCTTTTGTTCCAAGGTATGAGGGTGATTACCGGTTTGATAAAGAAACAAACCAGGAACTGACAAAACACTATCTGACAGCCCTGGAAATGAGAAGGCTCTCACATGAAATGCTTACCCTGTTTGGTGGAAAGATGCCTCATAACGCGTCGGTCGTTCCCGGCGGGGTAACGGAGCATCCTTCAATAGATAAAATCACACGGTTTTTATGGAGGCTTAATAAGCTGAGATATTTTATTGATAACACATATATTCCGGACGTAATAGCGGTAGCAAAAACCTACTCTGATTATTTCAACATAGGCGCAGGTCCCGGAAACTTTCTCAGCTACGGAGTTTTTGACCTTGATGGGAAGTCAGATGATTATACGACCAGGAAACGATTGATTCCTCAGGGTGCTGTTGAAGGCCTGAGTGCCTTGAAAAAATTGAATACCGACAGCATTACCGAAAGTATAAAACACTCGTGGTATGAAGGTGAGGATGCTTTACATCCTACTAAAGAAGATACAAAACCCAATGCACGGAAAAAAGAAGGATACAGCTGGATCAGGTCACCAAGGTACGAAGGAAAGGTTTATGAAGTCGGACCGCTCGCTCGATGGGTAGTGTCGTATCTTTCCGGTCAGAAACAGGTAAAAGAAGCGCTTGAGGGTTGCATGAAAGCATTGAATATTGAAACAAAGGACCTTAACTCGGTTCTCGGAAGACATGCGGCTCGCGCTCTGGATGCCAAGCTGATCGCGGACAGTATGGCCGATTGGGTTTTGGAACTAAAGGCAGGAGAGCCTGTATGCGTAGCCTATGAAATACCGGAGGAATCAGAGGGCATGGGAATCGTCGATGGGCCGCGTGGGGCACTGGGCCACTGGATAAAGATCAAAAATAAAAAAATAGAAAGATACCAGCTCGTTGTGCCTACCACATGGAACGGTTCTCCGAAAGATGAAAAGGAACAATCGGGGCCAATGGAACAGGCGCTCATTGGAACAGAGGTGAAAAATCCTGAAAATCCTTATGAGCTTGTCCGTATTGCCAGATCCTTTGATCCATGCCTGGCGTGTTCGGTTCATACTTTAAATATAAAAGGGAAGAAGCTTGGAGCTCTAAGAGTTGTCTAAAAAGGGTATACAATTACGGCTCAGAAAAAGATAGCAGTGGTTGGAGTTGGAAATATACTGATGGGAGACGAAGGCGTCGGTATAGAAGTAGTAAATATACTGGAAAAGAAATCGTATACAGGGGACATTGAGTTAATAGATGCGGGAACTTCTTTTTTCAATATCGTATCCGATCTTAGAAGTTTTGAAAAGGTTATTATTATCGATGCTGTAAACGGAGGCCGGGAGGCGGGAACCGTTTATCGATTTAAACCGGGCGATATTGAAGAGGCAGGAAGGCCTGTGACGATATCTCTTCATGATTTTGGAGTCCTGGAATCGATTAAACTGGAGAGGGTTTTGGGAAAATTTCCGGATGAGGTCGTTTTTTTCGGTATCGAGCCTTATAAAATTGAACTCTCAATGGAGCTTTCTCCGCAAATAAAAGAAAAAATGAACTACATCATAGCAACAGTTCTGGATGAATTAAAGAAGGAAGGCATCGAAACAGTCAGTTAAGACTATAAAAAACCAGCATTTAAATAAGGAGGCACATGAATGGTTGTCAATGTTCCAAAGCCAGGTAAAGAACTTATTGAGATGGTCTCAGGTTACAAGAGCCTGTTTATTGTCGCATGCGGAGGGTGCCCTGTAGGGTGTGATTCAGGCGGAAAACCGAGAATCGATGAACTAACAGAGCAGCTTTCAAAGAATGGCATAGAAGTTGAGGGAAGCACTGAAATAGACTTTCTGTGTAACAAGGCCCTTGTTGGATCAAAGCTTATATACCATATTGAGAAGCTTAAAAAATCACAGGCAGTACTCGTAATATCCTGCGGCATCGGTGTTCAGGCTACTGGAAATATGATAGATATTCCGGTCATACCTGCCAACGATACGTTATCAAGCCAGGGTATGCAGGGACTATGGCCTTCCAGCGAGCGATGCGCGGGCTGCGGCACCTGTTATCTTGCACTTACCGGCGGTATATGCCCCATAACAATGTGCTCAAAGAGCCTGATTAATGGAATGTGCGGCGGCCAGCATGATGGCAAATGCGAGGTGGAAAATGAAAGGGATTGTGGTTGGAATCTTATTTATATAAGATTGAACGAGCTTGGAAAACTGGAAAATTTAAAGAAGCTCCCGCGTTTACGGGACTACAGAAAAATGGATGTGCCTGATAAGGAGAGGACCACAACGCGCTGGGCACTGGAAAAAGCTGAAATTTATTCAGCACCTGTGCTGAATTCAGAGAAGGAGGAGGCATCGAATGAGTAAATTACAGGAAAGCTTGGAGCAGGGCAAATTCACAATTACCGGGGAAGTAGGGCCTCCGAAAGGTGTAGATTTGGAACACTGCATGGATAAGGAGGTTTCATATATAAAAGACCGTGTCGTTGCAATTAATGTCACAGATAACCAGAGCTCAGTGATGCGTATCAGTTCATTGAGTATTTGTACACTTCTGGCCAGGCAGGGATTGGAGCCTATACTGCAAATAACCGCCAGGGATAGAAACAGGCTTGCCATACAGGGAGATATTCTAGGGGGCTATGTGCTGGGTATCAGGAACATACTTGCTCTTACAGGCGATCATAATTCAGCCGGAGATCATCCTGAAAGTAAACCCGTGTTCGATCTTGATTCCGTGAGTATACTCACGGCTATGAACTCTTTAAAAAATGGAAAAGACCTTGCCGGGCAGGAACTGGAAGGGGTTCCCGGGGATATTTTCTGCGGTGCCATTGTAACTCCAGGCGCTGATCCAATAGAGATGCAGCTTATAAAAATGGAGAGAAAAATAGAGGAAGGAGCCCAGTTTTTCCAGACACAGGCAATTTATGACTCTAAAGTATTTGAAAATTTCATGGACAAAGCTTCTAAATATAAGGTTCCTGTCCTATGCGGAATTGTCATTATCAAATCCGCAGGAATGGCCAACTATATGAATAACTTTGTACCCGGGGTACAGGTTCCTGATTCCATGATTACACCTCTCAAGGAGGCATCCAAAGAGGATAGGCCGAAAAAGAGCATTGAGCTCATGGTAGAATTTATAAAAGAAGTAAAGCCAATGTGTCAGGGCCTTCACATAATGGCCATGGGATGGGAAAAGTACGTTCCAGAGCTGCTTGATATGTGCGACTTATAGTTGTGAAAATTTATTTATTAATGAAGGTAGAATAACACTGGAGTAACGAGAGGAAAAAAATCGGGCTAGTGAGATTTGAACTCACGACCTCACGGTCCCGAACCGTGCGCGCTACCAAACTGCGCTATAGCCCGTTTATCTGGTGACATTAATTATTCTAATTAACTATTGATTCGGGAACGACGGGATTTGAACCCGCGATCTCCGGCTTGACAGGCCGGCGCGATAACCAGCTTCGCCACGTTCCCAGCTTTGTCAGCAGTGTGTAATCTAATGAAACCGGGTTGTATTGTCAAGAAATTTAATAAAACGTTAATAGATACCGATTAATAGTAAAAAGAGAAATACTATGAATATAAGTGCCCCTGTAAAATTGAAATTTCTATTATTGTTTTTTATAGTTTTTTTCTTTTCATGTACGACAACTCAGAACATCTACCGGCAGGTAGACACTTCTTATGAAAGAGGGGTCTGGCACAGGGTTAAAGAGGGACAAACACTATGGAGGATCGCAAAAACTTACCGGGTTTCCTTAGAGGAAATAAAAAAAGTGAATGATATAGAAGATGTTGTGCATATATCGCAGGGTACATGGATTTTTATACCCGAAGCAACAAGTATCCTATTTGTCCAGGGGAATGAAATTGATACCCCCCGGGAATATGAAAAGTTGGATTTTGTGTGGCCTCTTAAAGGTGAGGTAATAAGATCTTATGGCAAACATCAAACTGATTTTAACTATGGTATTGATCTGAAGCCAAATGGAAACCAGGATATTGTTGCTGCACAGTCGGGTGTTGTTGTAATATCGGGTACTATCCGTGGATATGGAAATACAATCATAATAGAGCATGGTAATGATTTCTACAGCCTTTATTCAAGGAATATAACAAGTCTTGTCAAAGAAGGACAAACTGTAAAAATCAATGCTGTTATTGCAAGAGTAAATGGTGTAAAAGGCTCTGACAAAGAAGTGGTACACTATGAGCTCTTTTATAAAGGCAAACCTGTAAACCCTCTTTATTATTTACCTTAGCTTGTCTTATGGTTTTATCTATTAATAGCTGGTACTTCGTACCAGAGGAAGCGGGTATTTTGTACCAGCTCTCTCCGGTATTTTAATACCGGCTTTATTGCTAAAAACAAATAACGAGGCGAGCAATTAAATATCATAATGATTGAAAGTTTACTTGCCTATCTTTATATTATAATATGGAAATGCAGAATTATAAACTTCAGAAATCTGATCACAATTTGCATAAGGATGAGGATGACCCTATAGCCTATTATTTAAAGCAGATTAACAAAATCCCTCTATTACGCCCTGAAGAAGAAAAAAAGTGTTATATCGAAATAGGATATTTTAAGGACACTTTGAATAAGTTTTCATATAAGTTAAAGATTGAGGAGATCGATAGACGGGCATGTAAAAATGAAAGGAAAGCGTACGAACAAAAACTGATTGACGTAAAAAATAAACTGGTAACGGCAAATCTAAGGCTGGTGGTAAGTATTGCAAAAAAGTACCAGCATAGAGGCTTGAGCTTAATTGATCTGATAGATGAGGGTAATATTGGTCTTATTGAGGCGATTGATCGTTTTGATTATACCAAAGGGTTTAAATTTAGCACGTACAGTACATGGTGGATCCGTCAGTCGATTATTAAAGCGATAGCAGATAAGGGACGGATGATTCGATTGCCGATACATATGCTTAATACAATTAAAAAATGTTACTATATGACTAAGCAGCTTACCCAAAAACTTGGCCGGGAACCTACTCCAATTGAAATATCAGAACATTTGGGTATCCCGAAAGAAAAAGTGGTAAAAATCCTGCACATTGCCCAGGAGCCGGGTTCCCTTGAAGCTCCCGTGA
Source organism: Spirochaetota bacterium (assembly GCA_030673105.1). GTDB lineage: Bacteria > Spirochaetota > B62-G9 > B62-G9 > DRHN01 > DRHN01. Next base: position 7,871 of record DAOVJS010000003.1, on the reverse strand, counting down.
ATATAGACGGCTCATCGGAACTGTCTGATCTTATTGAAGATACAGAAAGCGTAATGTATGAGGATGTAATCTTTTTTATGGCTCTGCAGGAACTTTTAAAGCAGGTGTTGAATAAGCTAAGTTCCAGGGAAAAAAGGATAATAGAGTTAAGATTCGGTCTGGATGGTGAAGGGCCCTATACCCTTGAAGAGACTGGAAAGGCTATCGGGATAACAAGAGAACGCGTAAGACAGATACAGAACAGTGCCCTGAGAAAATTGAAGAGTTTTAAACTCTCGAAAGACCTTAAGGAATTTACCTTTAATGAGTAAGGAATGTTTATGGATTTGAGAAAATTTATCAGGAATGTTCCGGATTTTCCAAAAGCCGGTGTTGGATTTAAAGATATCACGACTCTCTGGAAGGATAGTAAAGCCTTCAAAGAATCAATTAATATCCTCTATGAAAGGTATAAAGGGAAAAAGATCAGTAAAGTTGTAGGAGCGGAATCAAGGGGGTTTATTGTAGGGGGCCCTCTTGCATATCTTCTAAATGCGGGATTTATACCGGTTCGAAAAAAGGGAAAACTACCTTGTAAACAAATTGAGGTGACTTATGAATTAGAATATGGAACCGATACCCTGGCGGTCCACGAAGATGCGATAGATAGAGGGGAAAATGTTCTCATCGTCGATGATCTTCTCGCAACAGGGGGGACACTAAAAGCGATGATTGAAATTGTAGAATTACTTGGAGGAAATCTTATTGAAGCAGCGTTCCTGGTAGAGCTGGAGTTTTTAGGCGGGAGAGAAGGTATAAATGAACCTGTATTCTCTATAGTTAAATATTCTGAAGAATAAAGGTTACTTATCCTGTTTGATAGATCTCATTACTAATTATATTTTTATGTTAAAAAGTGTGTTAATTATTGGCATTTATATATATTATTCACTTATAATTTGTTTTAGATGTAACTTTTTTAATCTAAACTTTTGTTATTGAGTTGATTTGACGATATAATATATTAAGTGTACTATCGAATTTTCATTGTTTGTCACAGTAGCAGAAGAATTAAATTTTTATTGACCTGGATAGTTTATTCCCATATAATTTCACAATCCATGGCAAGGATCTCATGTTATGATTGATGAATATTCATTAAGTCCCTTAACCATTGTAACACCCGATGAGGTCAAACATGATGCAAGTATTAAGATATCAAACGGAAAAATAGATAGTTTTACGGAATCTAAAGTAAAGAATTATGAGATCGATGGTTCGTACATCCTTTTTCCTGCTCTCATGAACGCACATGATCATCTATTTGGGACCTATTATCCCAGGATAGGCACCAGCCCGTATATCTGCTGGTTACCGTGGGATTATGACCTTAAAAATTCTCCGATATATGAAGAAAGGAATAAAAGTGAGCCATTCGATCTTTATCTGGTAGGTACTTATAAAAATCTTATCTCCGGTATAACAACAGTACATGACCATATGCCTCACCATATAAATAATCCATTTATTGATAAGCTTCCAATAAGAGTATTAAAAGATTATTCACTTGCTCATGAGGTTTCTGTTTATGATCTTAAATGGGGAGATGGGATTGACGTAGAATATAAAAAGGCTGTTGAGAATAACATCCCTTTTGTTACTCATATTGAAGAAGGATTTGATGTTGAGTCCATGAGAGGGATAGAAATTCTTGAAGGGCACCATGCACTTGGTGAACATTCTGTTCTTGTACATGGCATAGGTTTTTCAAAAAAAGATATAAAAAAAGTTGCCAGGAAAAAGGCTCATTTTGTCTGGTGCCCAGGTTCCAATGTATATATGTTTGGGAGAACCGCAAAAATAAGAGAATTACTTGATGCAGGTGTCAATGTCTCTATCGGTACGGATTCACCTGCGACCGGTGAATTGAATATACTGGATGAAATAAGATTTGCAAAAAAAGTGTACAAAGAGATGTATAATGAAGAACTTGATGATGAGATTATTGTACGGATGATTACTGAAAATCCCGTGAAAGCATTCAGGATTCAGGATAAGTTAGGATCATTGGCAAAGGGTAAACTTGGTGATTTATTGATCATCTCCGGAGATCAAAACAACCCTTATTCATCTCTTGTGAACGCTCACCTGAAAGACATTTCCCTTGTTTTTATGGAAGGGACCCCCATTTATGGTGATGATAAATTTGAAAATATATTTAATGATTTCGGTCTGAATTGCACCAGGATAAACATTGAAGGGAAAGACAAAATTATCATAGGGGATCCGGGGAGCCTTATGGAAAAGATGAGAGAAATTGTTGGTTTCCATAAAGAGCTGCCGTTTTTACCGATTTAGGAAGGAATCGATTTAGGAAGGAATCGTGCCAGGAATTCAAAGAAAATATAAAACAGGTTCTGTTATCTATTTCCGTGGGGATCTAGGGGATAATATCTATATTTTAAAGTCGGGTGTAGTCAGTCTCGTTCACCTTTCGATTGAAACAGGTGAAGAGGTAAGAGATACTCTCAAGAATGGAGAATTCTTTGGGGTTAAATCAGCGCTTGCGAAAAGACCGCGGGAGGAGACTGTACTGGTTATCAAAGACGCAATAGCCCTGGTTCTGACAAATGAGGAGTTTGAAAACCTCATTACAAAGAATATTAAAATCATAACTAACTTTCTTAGAGTCTTCAGCAATCAATTGAGAAGAGCCGGTAAAATAGCACGCAGTTTCCTGGACCATGACGAGGCTGGAGATAGCCAGATTGAACTCTTTAAAATCGGTGAATATTATTTAAAGAAACATAAGTACAAACAGGCTCAATATGTATATGAGACTTATCTGAAACACTATCAAAATGGAAGTTATGCTTCTCAGGCAAAAGAGCGGCTTGCCAGTGTAAAGGACGCGCTCGAGGGTAAAGGTTCCGGCACTTATACAAGTATATTACAGGAGGCGGGGGAAACAGATAGTGATTTACAGCCCCAGGAGGAAAATAAGGAATCTGAAATAAAAGAAGATATCGATATAGCGACAAAATATTATGATGCTATCAGTCTATTTTCACAGGAGAGGTATGAAGATGCTTATAAACTTTTCAAAACCCTTCATACGTCAGGATCGCTCGATGAAAATGCCAAAGAATATATCCCCAAAATTGAATTTGAAATGGGAAGGTGCCTCATAGCTTTAAAAAACTATAAAGAAGCTGTTTTAATTTTTACGAACATGATAAAAAGGTATCCAAAGGATGATAATGTAAAGGATGCTCTCTTTAATATTGGCCTGATTTATAAGCATGAGGGAAATAGAGAAAAAGCAGTCTCCTTTTTCGATAAAGTTATAAAAATGCCGCCGGAAAGTCAGGTTGACCGGAAGGCTAAAAAGGAGCTTGCCGAGCTTATGTGAGATTTTAATCTTATTTAAAGTGAGGAATGAAACCGGCTTATGAAAATGGATAGTCACATGATAGATAAGTTCGGGGTAACGTATCAGCCGGGAGATATTCTTTTTTGTGAATATGAACCTGGCAATGAATTTTATATCCTTCAGGAAGGAAGAGTCAAGGTAACAAAAATCGTATCAGATATGGAAAAGGCACTTGATATTTTAAATCCCGGCGATATTTTCGGAGAAATGGCAATTCTTGAAGACCAACCAAGAAGTGCTACGGCCATAGCAATGGACAGGGTAAAGGTATTGAAATTTAATAAAGAAAATTTTAACCTTCTTCTCCAGGGCAATCCACAACTGGCTGTTAAACTTCTTAGAGTTTTCTCTAATAGAATCTATGACGCAAAACGAAAACTTCTGATCCTGTCTCTGCCTGATATTACTTCGAAGGTTTGTGATGTTTTTCTGATGCTTGCCGAAAATCGAAATATTTCACCAAAGACAACCTCAGCAACGACGTTTAGCAGCACAACTGAGGGGATCGCCAATTGGTGCGGGGAAAAGGTGAATAAGGTGAAAGATGTCCTCGTTAGTTTTTCCAATACCGGAAAAATACAGTTGTACGAAGACAGGATCATCGTGAAAAATCTGTATGAAATGTTCCGCCTGGTTAAAAGTAAACGCCAGGCACAAGCACAGGAGTAGTAAGTTTACTTTCTATACATCCAATATTTTTGTGAGTATTTCTTTACTGACAGTTCTTCTGTTATTTTGTTTTCGTAGTCACTCAGCCTGCCCTCAATAAGGTGAAGATGGTTTCCGAATCCTTTTTTTAATGCCTTGAGAAGTTCTTTTTCACCTATATCATTACATGAAGCCTGTGCTAAGGAAGAAACGGATTTAAAGGCTGGTGAGCCTGATTTTAAATATTTGACAATTCGAGTGTATGATCCGGTTAGAGGTATTGCCCCATGCTGGACTACAACCCCATTTTTAATCATCTGGGCGCTTCCGATCAGTTTTCCCTCCTTCATTGCTTCAATCTCATACTGCGCTGGAGAAGCGAAACAGTTCGGGGATTTTAGGTCACCTTTCGTTTTCTCGACTATTTTTGAATCAATGCCAATCAGGTTCAACGCATCCACAAGGCATCGTGCTATAAAAATGAAAATTTCCCTTTTTTTGAAAGGGCTAAAATCTTCTTCCGTAAAGAGAATGCTGTAGGTTAGCTCTTCATCATGGAGCACTGCTCTCCCTCCTGTGAGCCTGCGAACCACGCCTACTCCGTCTTTTTCAATATTTTCAAAATCGATGTCAGACGCGCTCTGGAAATATCCAATAGAAATTGTAGGGGGTTTCCATTTGTAAATTCTCAACACAGGTGTAGAATGGTGATCTTTCAAACCCATCATTACTGCTTCATCCATCGACATATTTATGTATCCATTGTTTTCCCCGGAATACATAAATCGAAAAGGTCTTTTTTTTGTGGGCGGCACAATTAGCCAGTCCTTTCATGTATTTTTTTTGATAAAACAGGTCATTCAGGTGGACTTTCTATGTATTGTGTTTCATCCGGAGCCGTATTTTCCACAGGAACTTCTTTTTCGTCAATAATAATTTTTAATTTCGGTTCAATTTCATTAGAAGTTTCTTCACTTATTTCAGCAGTTTCCGGTTCAATTTCATTGAAAGTTTCTTCACTTATTTCAGCAGTTTCTGGTTCAATTTCATTGAAAGTTTCTTCACTTATTTCAGCAGTTTCTAGATCTTCGGGTGAGTATTCAAGAGAAGGTTCCCGATTTTCACCTGAATCAATATCTTCGGAATTATAGTCCTCAGGAAAGATCGGTGTGGTTGTGTCACCGGGGAATTCATATTCTTCAATGTTTAATTCAAAATCAAATAAATTGTCTTTTTCTATTTTTTTGTTTAGAAATCTATCTGATGAAGACTTTTTCCTGTTGAAGATATCAATGTTAAAGGATTTGTCCTCTTTGCCCCCTTTACAATCATAGCAATATTCGGTGGGTAATGTCCCTTCAAGAAAAAGTTCTGTCATTATATCATCGCACATCTCAGTTGGAAGAAGCCCGGATATTCTGCATATTTTGACCGCGTATACTCCCCTGGGCCTTGAAAACCAGGTTGAAGGCATATCTTTTAGAGCATCCCTCATAAACTTTGCCCATATAGGAGCCGCAACCACGCCGCCAGCCTGGCCCCTGCCAAGGGATATGCTGTTTCTATCAAAGCCTATCCAGACAGATGCGACCAGGTCCGGGGTAAAACCGGTAAACCACGCATCCTTCCAGTTCTGAGTTGTTCCGGTTTTACCGGCCGCAGATTTGTCAAACTCATTCTGCTGTGCTGCCCTGTACCCTGTGCCTCCGGGTCTTAAAACATCTCTAAGCATATCGATGATTATATAATTTGTCTGCTCCGAGATTATCTGCTTCTCACCCCGGGACATCTGATCCTTTCGAAGCTCAGCCTCGAAGTTATCAATGAGATTTCCATCTCTGTCAAGAACGTAGAGAATCGATATAGGAGTGACTTCTTTTCCTTTATTTGCAAAGGTAGCAAAACCTTTTGCCTGTTCGTAAGGCGAGAGCTCTACAACTCCAAGTGCTATTGAATGAACTTTTGGAAATCTTTCGCGTATCTTTTCGGGATCTGTTATACCTAATATGCCTGACGCATACTTTATAATAACATCAACGCCCAGTCTGTCAACTATTTTTGCCGTTATTACATTTATGGATCGTCTTAACGCTTCTCTTAGTCTTACCTTTCCCCGGTAGGAACCCCCATAGTTGTCAGGGATCCACTGCTTTTCACCATCAAAAAAGATAACGGGGCTGTCCACAATTATTGTGGCAGGAGTAAATATTTTTGTATCGATAGCTGCCGTGTAAATATAAGGCTTAAACCCAGAACCGGTTTGTCTTCTTATTTGGACCGCCCTATTAATCTGGTTATCTTCTGAAAATGAGCTCCCTCCGACCATTGCGGTAATATATCCTGTTTTCGGTTCAAGAGCAATTATTCCACCTTCAACGGTTTGAAAATCTCCGGTGCTTTTTTTAATTGAAAAAGATCTCTGAAGAATACGGTTAACCTGATCGGCACTGAAAAGTGAAGATAGCATATCAAGGGGGGCAAGGATATTATCACCCAGATAAGTCAGGATTCTTTCTTCGTCTTTATGAGCCCCAATGTCAAGGGTCTCAAGATTGTAAATAAGAGAGAGCATATCGAGAGAATCAAGAATTTTTTTATCAAGATTTTCTTTTACGATTTTCGTTATATTTTTATGAATTTCATTCTGTCTTTCCAGTCCTTCTATCAGGTATTGTTCCGCGAGTCCCTGTTGATACAGGTCAAGTGATGTGTATACCTTAAGACCGTCTGTGTAAATTCTTTTTGAGCCGTATAGTCTTTCGAGTTTCTGCCTTACATATTCAACGAAGTGAGGAGCTCTGTTTTCTGTAAGTTTATAAACAGACTGTGATGGCGAACGCATCTGGAGCCTGAAGTTTATCCAGAAATCCTGGAACGAGTCATAAGCATCATTTGGGGGGATCATTTTGTGTTTTACCATGCTTTCAAGTACCCTCTCCTGTCTATGTCGAGCCAGGAGAGGATTTTTTATAGGAGATAACCTGTTAGGTGATTGAGGGAGGCCGGCAAGAAGCGCACATTCGGCGAGTGTAAGATCCTGGACGTGTTTATAAAAATAGAATTGAGATGCTGCCTCAATACCGTATGCACCGTGCCCGAAATATATCTGGTTGAAGTATAGAGTAAGAATTTCATTTTTTGAATATTTTTTTTCTATCTTCAAAGAAAGCCAGGCTTCTTTAATTTTTCTGGTATAAGTTTTTTCTCTACCGGTAAAAAGTGTTCGGGACAGCTGCATTGTTATTGTGCTAGCCCCCTGGGTTATCCTTTTGGACTTTACATTGGCTATAAAAGCTCCGAATACCCTTTTAATATTAATACCTCTGTGGGAGTAAAATTGATCGTCTTCTATCGCCAGAAGGGCATTGATAAGGTTCTTTGGTAGTTTTTCGAATGTAACCGGCTCCCGTTTTACCGTAAAGATTTCGCTGATAAGAATACCGTTTCTATCGTAAATTTTAGAGGGTATTTCCGGTCTAAAGTCTTCAAGGCTGGAAATATCTGTGGTATTTTCAAAAGATGAAATCAGGACGCCCATACCGATTCCAAGTACTATGGAGAGAAATAAAAGGATGAATATGAGTATTAGTTCTAATTTCTTCAATCTTTACATTTCCTGATTTTTAAATCCTAATTGAACTTTAATAAATCAAAAATTGAAAGTCAAGAGGTAATAATTGAATTAACATGAGGCTCAGGCAATAAAAAAAGACTAGCGTAACGCTAGTCTTATCGGACGCAACAAAATTAGTTAACTGGGAGGGGAACTAAGTGTATTGCACCGACACACATATTTTCGGTATATGGTGAT
>DAOVJS010000100.1 GCA_030673105.1 Spirochaetota bacterium | reverse complement strand
GTCCCCGTTTTACAAAAATAGTATTTTGTTGATTAAATTTCTTACTCTTTTTGTTCATTGGGGCAACTCCTAATCTTTAGGAACAACCTTACAGGGTTAACTAAAAGAACTATCTCCTAATTTCTCAGGAAGAATCTTTCAGGTAAAAAGACAGAGTAGGAAAATAATATTATTATTTCTTATACTTTTTCTTTTTTATTACCTAGAAAAATTTAATCTTTATAATTAGTTATGTCAAATGTTGAGACCCCTAAGACGCAGAAGAAGGTCAATACCTAATGGTAAAAAATATATAAATCTAAAACGGATGAACATACAATATTATGATGAAATGAGGGATGAAAATGACTATCGAACACGGAAAGCCTGATGTAATCAACGCTACACCCACGAAAAGACTTTTTATTGAAATCCTAAGTAGAGATATCTCAGTCAAAGCTTGCATTTTAGATTTGATCGATAATTCTGTGGATGCATACATTAGAAATGGAATAACCGACAGAAGGAAAATTAGGTTAAACATATCAAAAGATGAGTTTGAAATATTGGATAACTGTGGTGGTATTGAATATAATTTTCTTAAGAATACTGTTTTCCGATTTGGAGCAGATATAAAAAGAGATAAACCGACATTAGGAATATACGGAATAGGAATGAAGAGAGCAATATTAAAGATGGGGAAGAAAATACTGATGGAAACTGATGATGGGAAAAGTTTTTCTAAAATTTATTTGGATGTAAATGAATGGTGTAAATCCGATAATTGGGGAATTCCTTTTGAACATTTTGAAGATTCTAGGCTATCCTCTGAGAAAAAACCTTATACAAAGATTGTGGTAACAGACTTATATGACAATATAAAAGATAAATTTAATTTAACTTCCTTTATTAACAGCATTGGGGAAGCTATTCACATAACCTATGCCTTTTTTATAACTAAGCACATTGATTTTTATCTGAATAATGATGTAAAAATAAAACCGTTTATTATTCAAGCTCGATAAGCCGGTGCTTAACCAGTATATTATTAAAAACACAGTGCTTCAGATGTCGATTTTATTTCCTGAAAGGCAGATTGAAGCGCGGGGTATTGTGTTCAGAATTGAAGATAAAACATTAGAATACGGTGTTAAGTTTCAGGAAATAAATGAGCTGGATTGGAAATATATAGAAAATATTGCCAAAAAAATGAAACTTTAGAAAGGGAGGTTTTCATGGCAACTAAAAATGATTCCCAGCTGAACAGCGTTATTGGAGATGGTTCTATTTTTGAAGGAAAGTTTTATATCAATGGGTCGCTCAAGATTAACGGCCGATTTGAGGGTGAAATTAAGACAAAGGAACATCTCATAGTGGGCGAGACCGGGAAAGTAAAGACCGATATTACGGCAAGGAGAGTTACTGTCGGGGGGACTGTTATTGGAAACATCGAGGCAGAGGAAGATGTATCTCTCCTCTCGACCGGTCGGATTCTGGGAAATATCAGGGCACCGAAGGTAAATATTGAGGACGGTGTGGTTGTTGAGGGGGAAATATCCATAAGCGGCGGGCAAAAGAAAGGTATAAAAAATATAATAGAAGAATCTTTCGGCTCGGGGCAGAAACTTAATGATGTTATTAAGGGAGAGAGGGCAGCAATAAGAGAGGAAAAAAAGGTCTCTTCTCAGGATGCATGAATTAAAGAACAGCACAGAAATCGAGTATATTAGACAGGCTTGCAGAATTGCCGGTAAACTGCTTGTCTATCTTAAAGAAATTGTAAAGCCCGGTGTAGATACAAAATTACTGGACCAAAAGGCTGAAGAATATATTTTAAAAAGGGGGGCGGTTCCTGCTTTTAAACACTATAATGGTTTTCCCTCGTCAATTTGTACTTCTGTCAATGAAGAGGTTATTCATGGGATCCCCGGTAAGTACCGGTTGAAAGAGGGAGATATCCTCAGTATTGATGTTGGAGTAAAAAAAGCCGGTTATTTTGGAGACGCGGCAGTAACGATTCCGATCGGACAAATATCACCTGAGAAAGAAAACCTTTTAAAAATAACAGAAGAATCTCTCTATGCCGGTATAGTGAAAGCTGTCCACAAGAATCATGTGTCCGATATTTCAAGAACAATTCAGGGTTTTGTAGAAAGCAGGGGCTTTTCAATTGTGAGAGATTTTGTCGGGCACGGCGTCGGGAAAAAATTACATGAAGATCCTCCAATTCCTAATTATAAAACTCTGGGGAGGGGCCCCCAACTGTTTTCGGGAATGACTCTTGCGATTGAACCAATGGTAAACATGTGCGGTTTCGAAGTTTTAGTAAAAGAGGATAATTGGACAGTTGTTACAAAGGACGGTAAACCGTCAGCCCATTTTGAACATACTATTTTAGTTAGAGATGGAGAGCCGGAAATACTCACAATGGTGTAGGCAAGTAAACTCTTAATCATTATAAGATATCATTGTTCGACTATGGTTTTCACCTAATTCATCGGGATTTTAATGTATAAAACCATAGATAATCCCTATGCTCCGTATTTCGTCCTGCTTAGAGTCGTTTTAAAATTAGGATCATATTTGATGTTTGAGGCGGCATGAATGGTAACATTGAAAAAGAAGGGAAAATCTTGTTATGAGCTCCCGCGAGAAAACGGTATGATGGTTAAAGGGGTTGCCTTTATAGATAAACGGATGGCAGCCGATACCGGGACAAAGGAAGCACTGCAGCAGCTTAAAAATGTCACGCATCTTCCGGGTATCAGGGGATTCGCGGCGGCTATGCCGGATATCCATTATGGGTACGGATTCCCAATCGGGGGAGTTGCGGCTACAGACATTAAAAATGGAGTTATTTCTCCGGGAGGTGTCGGGTATGATATCAACTGCGGTGTAAGGGCTGTAAGGACGAATCTTTTAACAAAAGATGTGGCCTCCAGCCTGGATAGGCTTTTAACTGAAATATACAGCAATGTCCCTGCCGGTGTCGGTTCGAAGGGGAGTTTTGTGCTGTCAGAAAAAGATGAGAAGAAAGTGATCGAGCAGGGGGCTCTATGGGCCGTTAACAACGGGTATGGAGAAGGGCCGGACCTTGAGCACTGTGAAAATAGTGGAAGCTTTACTAAAGCGGACTTCGCGGACGTGTCAACAAGGGCGAGAGAGAGAGGAAGAGAACAGCTTGGTACACTCGGTGCCGGCAACCATTTTCTGGAGATCTGCTATGTACAGGAGGTTTTTGACAGGGATGCCGGTGACGCTTACGGTATATATGAAGACCGGGTTATGGTTCTCCTGCACACAGGGTCGAGGGGGTTTGGTTATCAAATATGTGATGACTATCTAAAGAAAATGCGCGAAAAAAGGCTGTTTGATCTTCCAGACCCTCAACTTTCCTCGATATATATAGGGGATAAATTAGGAGAACAGTATATAAGCGCAATGAAGGCTGCCGCAAACTATGCATGGGCGAATAGACAGATAATTACCCATCTCATAAGGAAGAGTTTTGAGGCTGTTTTTAAATCCTCCTATGGAAGGCTCGGAATGAGCGTTCTGTATGATGTCAGTCATAATATCGCGCGGTTTGAAAAGCACCTTATCGAAAAAGAAGAAGTCATGCTTTGTGTTCACAGGAAAGGTGCAACCCGCGCCTTTCCTAAAGGGAGCATGGAAATCCCCGTGGCTTACAGGGATTTCGGGCAGCCTGTTTTAATTCCTGGCGACATGGGAACGGGTTCATTTATCCTTAAAGGGGAGCCCGGGAGTATGTCGAAAAGTTTTGGTACAACCTGTCACGGCGCGGGCAGGGTTTTAAGCAGAAAAAAGGCCCTGAAAATTGCGAAGGGCAGGAATATTAAAAGAGAACTTGACAGGAAAGGAATAACGGTATTATCAAATTCTCAACGGACCCTGAAAGAGGAGATGCCGGAGGCTTATAAAGATGTTTCAGTAATAGTGGATATTGTGGAAGAGAACGGGCTTGCGAGCAAGGTCGCGAAGCTGGTCCCTCTTGGCGTCATAAAAGGGTAATTCAAATAAATGTATATCAAAAACCGTGAACAGTGATGGAACAGGGAGATTTTAAATGATAAAAGACGGATTCAGGATCGCCGATTCGGCTGATTATGCCGGTACAGAGGCTGCGCTGAAAGGGTGGGTTAGCCATATTCGTTCAAGCGGCTCTTTATTTTTTATCGAAGTGAGAGATGGCACGGGTTTTATTCAGGCCGTGGTGGTAAAGAGCGAAGTTTCAGAACAGACTTTTGAAATCTGTTCAAAATTAACAATCGAGTCTTCTTTAATAGTCAGGGGCATGATACGTGAGGACAGCAGAGCGCCTGGCGGTTTTGAGATGAGCGTTCATGATATTGAGCCTGTAAATATTCCGGAGGAAGAGTACCCGATATCGAAAAAAGCGCATGGTATTGACTTTCTAATGGAGCACAGGCATCTCTGGGTCAGGTCAAGAAGGCAGCTGGCCATACTCCGGGTAAGGAGTGAGCTCATAAGAATTTCAAGGGCGTACTTTCATGATAATGGTTATGTTCTGATTGATACACCTATACTTACAGGTTCAATCGGGGAGAGCTCCGGCTCTCTTTTTGAAACAGAATACTTTGATTTCGGGAATGCCTTTCTCGCGCAGACTGGCCAGCTGTACCTTGAGGCCGCTGCGAGCGCGTTTGGAAAGGTGTTTTGCCTTGGGCCGACATTCCGGGCGGAAAAATCGAAGACCAGGCGGCATTTAACTGAGTTCTGGATGCTCGAGGCTGAAGTCGCGTTTTATGATAGTGACCGGAACATGGAACTTCAGGAAGACATGGTAAGCTACCTGGTCCGGAATATTATAGAGTCCTGTGAACGGGAGCTCGGGTATCTTGAGCGGGATCTTGATGCTCTGCAGAAAATAATACCGCCTTTTCCACGTATCTCTTATGGAGAAGCTATTGAGTTGCTTAAAAAAAAGGATTTTCGTGTCCGGTGGGGGGATGATATCGGGGGGGATGAGGAAACCGCGCTTTCTCAGAGTTTTGAAAAACCGGTTTTTATATATAATTACCCGATGGAAATAAAAGCCTTTTATATGAAACCGGATCCCCGTGATTCGAGGATTGTACTGTGTAATGACCTGCTTGCGCCTGAAGGGTACGGTGAGATTATTGGCGGCTCTCAGAGAAATGATGACTATGATTCACTTTTGGCCCGGATAAATGAAGAGGGGCTTAATTCAGATCTTTACAGATGGTACCTTGATATTCGCCGCTACGGCAGTGTTCCCCATTCCGGGTTCGGCCTCGGGATCGAACGGCTGCTTGCGTGGATATGCAGACTGCCCCACGTCAGAGAGGCAATCCCTTTTCCGCGTTTGATAAACAGGCTATACCCTTAGGAAAGCGATGTGAGCAGAAAATTTTTTAAACTTCTTTTTTTTATAACAATTTTTATCATTCTTCAATGGAACATCCTGTGCGCGGATAAATATTTTGTTATTGATGTTACCGGTAAAGTCCTATTGTTGAGAAACGGGAAATCCTATACTTCACTGAATGAGAAGGAGGTAATAGCGGAAGGAGACCTGGTAAAAACATACAGAGACAGCGTAATTATTTTAAAAGATGAAGATAACTTTTATAAACTGTATCCCTACAGCACCGTCAGGATTGAAAAGGCCCCTGTTCTAGTTTACGGGAAATTGTCAAAATCGGGATCCGGTAACTTCACGGGACTGCGTTTTTATTTTACTCCCGGGCCTGCTCAGGGGAAAACCATGAAGGTGGTTCTCCGGTCTAAGGCAGATGATTTAAATGTGAGTGCCCATATAAGCAATAAAAAAGGGTATAGAAACAAACTAATATTCTACTCTCTTGGAAACGGTACGTACAGAGCGCTCACAGGTTTTGACGTAGAAACACCACCAGTAAAGTATAACCTTAATATAAAAATAGTTACAAAAAACGGGAATTTTTCTGAGATTATATATCCCTTTTATCTTAAAAAAACAGTTTATGGAAAAGGCAAAGTATACCTCTCTGAAGATAAGGTCGATCTGCTGGCGGATTCAGAACAGAAAAGAGAGGAAATAAGAACACTATCTCAGGTTCTTTCCAGTCCGTCAGAAGAGGCACTGTGGGAAAAGAGCTTTGTTTATCCTGTGAAGGATCCTGTAATTATTTCCCGATTTGGTAAGAAGAGAAATTATTATATAGAAAACATATTTCGCTTTACCCGATTTCATAGAGGGAGCGACTTTAAGGGAGAGCGGGGAGATCCTGTTTTTTCGCCGAACAAAGGGGAAGTTGTGTTTACAGGAATGAGAATAACAACAGGGAATACCATTGTTATTGATCACGGGCAGGGCGTTTTTTCTCTGTTTTTTCATCTCAATTCAATAAATGTAAAAAACGGAGACAGGGTGGAAAAAAGTGAGCGAATCGGAGAGGTTGGTTCCACGGGTTTAGTTGAAGCCAGTCATCTCCACTGGGGGCTGCTTGTGAACGGAGTATATGTTGACCCGTCAGACTGGATCAGGAGTCTGTTTTAGAGGAGAATTAACCATGAAAAGTTATAAAAAAAAGGTTGAGAAAGCCGCGGAGTTTATACAAAAAAGAACAGGCAGTAACTTTAAAATAGGGATCATTCTGGGCTCAGGCCTCGGTGAAGTCGCTGAAAAAGCATCGGTGAAAGCCGTTATCGAATACAGAGACATTCCCGGGTTTCCGGTATCAATGGTGGAGGGCCATAAAGGCGAGCTCATTTACGGCGAGTTCGGTAATAAAGATGTGATAATCTTTAACGGCCGCTACCACTACTATCAGGGTTGCTCCCTTCAGGATGTTACGATGATTGTAAGGGTTGCCGGGATGCTGGGAGTCCGGACTCTCATAATAACCAATGCGAGCGGCGGAATAAATCGTGATTTCAAGCCCGGCGACATCATGCTTATTAATGATCATATCAATTTAATCGGTACAAACCCGCTTATTGGTATAGAGACATCCGCCTTCGGGCAGCTGTTTATTAACATGACCGAGCCCTATGACAGGGCACTTATTAAGAAGGTCATGGATTTAGCTTCCGGTATTAATGAGGTAGGCGCGCTCAGAGAGGGAGTTTATATTGCTGTATCAGGACCGAGCTATGAAACAAAGGCTGAGATCTCTTTTTTTGAGAAGATCGGAGCGGATGCTGTCGGCATGTCCACAGTGCCTGAGGTTATTGTTGCTTCCCAGGAGGGAATCAGAGTTTTAGGCCTTTCAATAATATCGAACATGGCAAGCGGAATTGCGCCGGGAAAGCTCAATCACAGCGAAGTTTTGGAAAACATGTCAAAAGTTAGTTCAAGATTAATCATCTTACTTGAAGAAATAGTGAAAAATGTCCTGTGATAAAAACCAGCTGAATTGCTATTTTAACGACAGTGTCATCCGAATTGTAAAAAACGAAATAAAAAGAGCTTTCGGGAATGAGGTCCTGTTCTTCGGCTGGACTGATGAAGATAGCAGAGTAAAGAGGATTGAAGTTATTGCAAGGGGAAACGAAGAGTGCGTCGTCTTCCCTATTGAGAAAAGTTTTCTTCCCGATGTCGTTATTCACAACCATCCCAACGGAAACCTCTCTCCTTCAGGCCAGGATTTAAACATCGCGACAATTACTGCAAACCGCGGGGTCGGTTTCTTTATTATTAACAATGATGTCACGGAAATTTACGCCGCTGTAGAACCTGTTATCAAAGATATAGAAAGACCTGTCGACGCGGAAAAATTGAAAGCACTGATATCAAAAGGCGGTCCCTTCAGCAGCACGATCCCCGGTTTCGAGGAGCGGGAGGGACAGAAGGAGATGGTCGAATATGTGTGTGAATCCTTTAATGAAGGATCATGCGCGCTCATTGAAGCCGGAACCGGTATTGGAAAATCCCTCGCGTACCTCATTCCGGCGGTTGAATGGTCTAAAGTGAATATGGAAAGAGTGGTAATATCCACGAACACAATAAACCTGCAGGAACAGCTCCTCCACAAGGATATACCGGATCTAAGGAAGGCGCTCGATTCTGATTTTTCTTACATTCTGATGAAGGGGCGTGGTAATTATATCTGTCTCAATAAAATGTATGAAGTGCAGCAGGATCTATTTTCCTTAATAGATGATAAAGAACTTGAACAGTTTAACAGTATATTGAGCTGGATAAACAAAACCGAAGATGGAAGCCTGTCCGACCTTACTTTTATCCCTGGCCCTTCTCTCTGGGATAAGCTGAATTCCCGGTCAGAAACCTGTCTCGGCGGCACGTGTGAATATTTCAGCCGGTGTTTTGTGAACAGGATAAGAAGAAAGGCTGTAACCGCGGGTATAATAGTAACCAACCATCATTACCTGCTTGCCGATGCCTGCCTTATTGAAAGCGGCACATCCATTCTTCCTTCCTATGACAGAGTTATTTTTGATGAGGCTCACAGCCTCGAAGATTCCGCGACTTCCTTTTTCACTAAAACTAT
>DAOVJS010000182.1 GCA_030673105.1 Spirochaetota bacterium | reverse complement strand
TTTTAAAACTTCTTAAAGAGAAGAGATATGATATATACATTGGGGTCCTTGCCAACGGAGATTGCGGGTCAATGCTTGAATCCCAGGAAAGTATAACAAAAATAAGAAGGGAAGAGGCACTAGAGGCAGCCGGGCTGCTTGATGCAGAGTTCTATCCCTTTGGTGAATTTGATCTAAAAATTGAGTTTAATAATAGAACTCAGATGAAAGTATCAGAATACATCAGGATGGTCGATCCTTTAATTGTGTTTACCCATCCCCATGAGGACTACATGGTTGACCATGAAATCACAAGCAGGCTCGTGAGAACAGCCTGTTTCACCGGACCGATTCCCAATTATTCAACATATTCGGTTTTACCGCAGCCGAGAACGTCGCATATCCCTTATCTGTACTACTGGAGCCCTTTGGAAGAGAGGGACATGTACGGGGATTTTGTTGAACAGAGAGTGCATATCAATATTACGGACGTGATTGATTTTAAAGCCGAAATGCTTGCGTGTCACAAAAGCCAGAGAGACTGGCTCATGGAGCGGCACAACATGGATAAGTACATAGAGACTATGAAAGATACCGCGAAGAGATACGGCGCTAAAAGCGGTTTCACCCATGCGGAGGGTTTCAAACAGCATCTTGGAAACGCCTATCCACAGGAAAATATTTTAAAAGAAATCCTTGGCGGTCTTGTTAAGGATTAAGGACTGGTATTTTGTCCCTTAAATAGGTGTGAACAGATATTGGAGTTTGGGGAGGTTCTATCGGTAACCGATAATGGGTGCCGACTATTTCTGATCAGAGAGGAGGTGGTGTTCTTCTATTATTAAAAATACATCTTATTTAGGTTGTAAAAAGTTTGTGTTGGAAAAAAATTTTGGTTAGGAGGAAAAAATAAAAAAAAAGTCACTACAAATTTTTATGGTAATAGTCACAGTTTTACTGATGTCGGCCCTACCGGTGCATGCCGGTAAAAAAGGGCCCGCGCCCGGTGAAAAACCGACCATTATATTCTGGCAGAATGAGGCCGGCAGCGGGCTGGCGGGCTGGTATGAAGCAGTGGTTGCTGATATTAACGCTAACGAAGATTTTGTGGTTGAGATGGTTGAAAATCCCATAGAGGATATGATTGATCTCATAACTGCTGCGGGCGTTTTCCGGAGCGGATTTGACATTTCCTGGGACTTGTCGGGCAGATCATCAACAATGATGCGCGGAATAGGGGGGATATACCAGCCGGTAAACGATCTGGTTCCGGCTGAGGTGTTGAAAAGGCTTAACCAGGGGACCATTGTCGCGAATACCGATAAAGATGGAAACATCTGGGGAGTGCCGGTATTCAATGACATTAATTATCTGATCTACAACAAAGAGATACTGACGAAGGCAGGGGTAGATGTATCAAAGTTCACAAATTCCTGGGAAGATTTTATCGCGGCATGCGAAAAGGTAAAAAAAATCGGGGTTGTTCCCATTTCCTTTGCGAACAAAGAGGGAATTATTCATGAATTCTGGGGCCTTGATATGATGCATATGTATTTTGACAATGAAAAAGATCTGAAAGATTATTTCGAAACGGCGAATTTCAATGAGCCGAAAATGAAGGACGCTATGGAGAAATACAAATATCTCTATGATCAGGGGTATCTGGACCCCGCGGGTGAAACGCTGGACTACGCCTCCAACTATTTGTCAAAATTTTCCAGCGGCAAGGCCGCCTTTATCTGGTTTATAAACAGTATGTATGTTTCAGCGATTAAAGAAGGTCAGGTAAGTGAAGACAACATCGGGTATGCTCTCCATGTCGCCTACAGTGATGGGAAACTGAGTAAAAAAATCGCCGGTTTAGGATACTGTTTGACAGTATCAAACTGGACCGAGTATCCAGAAGAATCTGCTAGAGCGATTGAGTATTTTGTAAGTGATAAATGGCAGACGATAATGCTTTCTGATTACGGCGTGGTACCGGCAAATATGATTGTAAAGGTAAAGGATGTTAAATCTCTTCCGCCTAACATGCAGTTCTATTATGATCAGCACAAGGGTGAGGTAACAATATGCCCCTGCGAAGTCCTTGTCGGTTTGCAGTATGATGAGTTTATCAGAAGTGCCACCCCGTATTTTCACGAAGATATCACCTATGAGGAGTTTGCCAGGAGATTAACTGAAGCCACAACGGTTGATTAACAGAACAGGAGAGTAAAACAGGTGAGAAGTGAGACCGGTCTTTTCTCACCTATATGGCAAAATTACTTTCAAACCTGTAATAAATTTAGAAAGGAATATAAAAATGGAAAGAATCATTGATTTAAGCGGCCAGTTAAAAGAGGGACTGTGGGGATATTACCAGCTGCCCGGATTGGAAAATATCATACCGGGTGTAGAGGTAAAACCGGTGGCTACAGTTGAAAAAGACGGATTTTTCGCGTCGAAAATAGGATTTTCGTCAATATCGGGTACCTATATGGAGGCCGGTTCTCATATTCTGGAAAAGGGGAAGAATCTTGATGATTATTGTGTTAAAGATTTTATTAAACCGGTAAAGATAATCAAACTTCCCGAGCAGAAGGAAAAGGCCCTGATCGACGCTGCATTGCTGGAGAAAAACGCGCCGGAAATAAAACCGGGTGACGCTCTTATAATCGATACAGGATGGGGAAAGATGTGGAACAAGCCGGGCTATGTTTTGAAGTGCCCGAATATGTTGACGAACGCGGTCAGATGGGTAATAGAGAAGGACATAAGTATTTTCGGAGTGGATATACCATGCATAGAGGCCTCCTGGTCAGATGATGATGAAGGGGAAAAGGGAGGACTGCTGGGCGCTTTATTCGAAAAGGGGGCCCTGCTTGTCGCCCCTCTTGTGAATTTAGACAGGATAACAGTGACCGAGGGAAAGCTTATCTGCCTTCCTTTAAGTGTGAAGGGAACTTCGGGCGCTCCGGCACGCGTGGTTTTTATTGAGGAATAAATATAGGTAAACAAACTGTCAATCTCGATTAAAATTTATTTCTTGCCTCTTTATTCGTTTTGCAGCAATAAATTATAGTACATAAACCTGCAAGCGGGAAGAAGACCAAATCTTATGATAGAAATAACCGTATAGAGGAGGGAGGAGATATGAACTTTGGAATAATTGGATGCGGCGGAATAGCGGACAGGAGAACGATTCCGGGAATGATAAAGTCCAATAAGGTGAAGATTGTTGCTGTTGAGGACATCAGTGAAGACCTTTCGAAAAAAGTTGCTCAAAAGTACGGTGTATCAAGTTTTTATACTGATGAGGATGAGCTGTTAAAGAATGATGAGGTCGAAGCAGTTTACATAGGAACACCTGTATTTGAGCACCTGAAGCAGGTGAAAAAGGCTGCGGACGCGGGAAAACATATACTCTGTGAGAAACCGCTCGATCTTACTGTTAAAGGGGCAGAAGATATTATTAACTACTGCCTCAAAAAAGGTGTTACACTCCAGGTAGGTTTCATGATGAGGTATCACGGCTATCACATAAAGGCGAAAGAGATGATCGGTAACGGCCGGCTGGGGCAGATTGTAATGGGCAGAGCACAGCTTACCTGCTGGTATCCTCCTATTGAGGAAGCCTGGAGACAGGATCCGGCCAGGGGCGGGGGCGGCGCGCTTATGGATATGGCAATACATTCTGTTGACATTCTTAGGTATATGTTCGGGGAAGTACGTGAGGTCTCATCTTTTAACGGGACTGTTACCCACGGGTATCCTGTTGAGGATTCCGGCGTTATTTTACTTGGTTTTGAAAACCAGGCCTATGGTGTGTGTGACTCATTTTTCAACATACCGGATGAAGCCGCAAAAGGAGTTCTCGAGCTGTATGGGACAAAAGGAAGCCTGATGGCTGAAGGTACAATTTCTCAGGTCGCCGGCGGGAAAATGGTGTCCTGCCTTTCACGAGAGGACAGAGGGTACGATGCCCGGCAGGAAAGAAATGGGATTAAACCGGAAGAGATAAAAGCTGAATTAAAAGACATGTACATGGCTGAAGTAGAGGATTTTATAGACGCGGTAGAAAAAAACAGAAAACCGATGAACAGCGGGGAGGAGGCCCTTAAAAATTTTAAAATTATCCAGGCAGCCTATCTGTCCCAAAAAAAGGGCAAGGTTGTCAGGGTTTAATTAAGGTTGCCCATCCCCTAGCACCACCTTTTGTATCAAAAGAGCCATTTTATATGTTAAGGGACAGCCTGAATAGCTATTTAGACACAAGAGGAGAAAAACCATGCTGGAAAATAAACCATCAGATTTTAGATATGACACCGGGGAAACAAAAGTACCGTGGGCAGCAGTAGGAGAAAATTATAACGCGGCTGACGTCATTGATGTCATCAAGTTTCTGATACAGAAAGGAGATGATCAATACGATGACATATTGAAAGCTGTTGAAGCTAAAATAGAGGATCTGGCAAAACACGGAAAGGCTCCCGGGAAATTATCCCTGGGTGACCATGTTTCCAAACTACAGGAAAAGGTCATTGCCTTTCTGGGTTTCAAGCACTGCGCTTTTATCACGAATGCTACCGCGGGGTTTGAAATAGGTTACAAGTACGCGAATCTTGAAAAAGGCGATGAAGTAATAGCCCCGGCAATAACGTTTGTTGCGACAATATCCTATCCGTTATCTATTGGGGCAAATGTCGTACTGGCAGACGTGGATCCAAGAACAATAAATATGGATCCGGCAGATGTGGAGAAAAAAATAACGAAAAAAACAAAGGTGATAATCCCTGTACACATAGGGGGCTGGCCGGTTGACATGGATCCCATTATGGAGATTGCAAGAAAACACAACCTGATAGTAATCGAAGACGCGGCCCACGCGTTCGGCTCGGTTTATAAAGGGAGG
>DAOVJS010000046.1 GCA_030673105.1 Spirochaetota bacterium | reverse complement strand
GCCCTGACCCGTTTTGAATATAAGAAGTGGAAGAATGATGATATAGGTTTCTTCATCCTCTCGCAGAGAATGTTTCCGCCCGTGGCTCTTGCCATGCCCTTTTTTCTCCTCTTTACCTGGGTCAGATTGATTGATAAACTGCCCAGTCTCATCCTAGTATACTGCATCATGAACATGCCCATCGTCACCTGGATCGTAAAAGAGTTCTTTGAAGATGTTCCGAAGGAGCTCGAGGAAGCGGCGATGGTTGACGGATGCACGCGTTGGGGAGCGCTTTTCAGGGTAATGATCCCCATGGCTGTTCCGGGAATCGCGGTGGCATTTCTATTCTCCTTTATTTTCTGCTGGAATGAGTTCCTGATTGCACTTACACTCACCTTTAAAGACGCCAAAACCCTTCCGGTCGGGATGTCAGGGTTAACTACATTGAGGGGGCCTCTTTACTGGGATATAGCCGCGAACGCGTTAATAATCATGATTCCGCCGCTGATCGTCACGATATTCGCGAACAAGTATATCATCAGAGGATTGTCTCTCGGTGCCGTAAAGCAGTAAATCTTACCCTGTTTTCAATTTAATTGTCCTTTTGGCCTTCAAATTATGTTAAGTTGTAACTTATGGATGACCTGAATACATTAAAAGACAGCAAAAAAGATGAATGTCACGGGACTGAAAATAAATTCGGGTCGGTCGCGCGTATCGAGAGGTTTATTATCCATGACGGGCCGGGGATCAGAACCGCTGTTTTTTTAAAAGGGTGTCCTCTGAGATGTATCTGGTGCAGCAGCCCCCAGACCTGGAGCAGTTCAAGGGAAATAGTTTTTTTCAAAGGAAAGTGTATCAACTGCGGCAGCTGTATAGATGCGTGTCCTGAAAACGCGATCCTAACATTGGACGATAGGAAAAGGATCGACCGGCAGAAGTGTACCGGATGTGGAGAGTGTGTTGAGATATGCCCGTCAACTGCCCTGAAGTTTGATGGTTTTTACGCCTTCCCGGAAGATGTCATGGAAACTGTAGTCAAAGATGAACATTTTTATAGAATTTCCGGAGGAGGCGTCACAGTATCCGGAGGAGAGCCCGCACGGCAGCCGGATTTTGTCGGGGAAATATTAAAAAAGTGTAAAGCAATAGGTATTCATACTGCCGTAGAAACTTCCGGATTCGCCGAATGGAAAGAGTTCAGAAAGCTATTAAAATTCACAGACCTGTTTCTCATGGATATCAAGCACATGGACCCGGAGGAGCATCTTACGCTTACGGGTCAGCGAAATGAAATCATATTAGAAAACATTGAGCGCACTGCAAAGGCCAAACCCGGCTCTGTTGTAATCCGCTTTCCGGTGGTCCC
This sequence comes from Spirochaetota bacterium, assembly GCA_030673105.1. Lineage (GTDB taxonomy): Bacteria > Spirochaetota > B62-G9 > B62-G9 > DRHN01 > DRHN01. The sequence continues at coordinate 12,287 of DAOVJS010000046.1, read as the reverse complement.
GGGTAAGAATGATTCCGACGATAACATAGACTCCCTGATTCAGTTTATGATTAAGGCTGATATAAATAAAATAGATATCCTTCCGTTCCATAAGCTTGGGCAGCATGAATATGAGGAGCTTGGAATAGAATACGAAGTCGAGGGCCTGAGGGTACCGGAGCCTGAACTGTTACTCAAAATCAAAAATCATATAGAGTCCAGGGGCATTGAGGTTACAGGCTGATAGGCCTGCAATATAATGGATATAACCATAGGTCGTAACAATTAACGAAGCAAGGTAATGGGGGCAGAACAATGGAGGCTGTTACGGAAGAAGCAGGCGAACATGGAATACTGCAGGCGAAAAAGATACCGCGGATCGAGAGGATACTTGAAAGGTATAGATCCGACAAGCATTATGTTGAAAGCACGCGTGCTCTTCTGGTGACAGAATCCTACAAAGCCACAGAAGGTGAGCCGATAGAAATCAGAAGGGCAAAGGCACTGGAGAAGATACTGTCCGGAATAAAAGTTTACATACTGCCCGATGAATTGATTGTCGGGCATCTGGCCTCGAAGCCCCGGAGCTGTCAGGCGTATCCCGATCTGTCAAGGATATGTTTCGAGGAGCTGGACGAATTTGAAACAAGGCAGACCGATCCTTTCATTGTACCTGAAGATGTAAAGATTGATATACGCTCGATTGAACCTTTATGGAAAGGTAAAACCTTGCGTGACCACATTGATAAACGTTTACCGGAAGAAACAAGGAAGCAGCTTGAGGCTGAGCACCCGGCGATATTCGGGTGGTGCGCCTATAACAACGGCATCGGCCACATTTGCCTGGACAGTGAAGGAGTCATTAAGAAAGGCTATAATAAGATAAAAGAGGATGCCCTGCAGCAGTTGGAAAATATTGACTGGTCCGGGCCAGGCAATATAAAGAAAGAGGCATTTTTAAGGGCTGTTGTTATTGCCTGTGACGCGGCGGTAAACTTCGGCAAACGCTACGCCGGAGAGGCCACGAAAATGGCGGAAAAAGAGAAAGATCCGCTGAGAAAAAAAGAGCTTACGCTAATAGCGAAGATATGCGATCATGTGCCGGGAAACCCGGCACGCACCTTTCACGAAGCAATTCAATTCTTATGGTTCATAGAGCTCATAGCCCAGTTAGAAACAAACGGGACCTCGATCTCTCCGGGCAGGTTTGACCAGTACATGTATCCTTATTATAGAAGCGACATGGAGGGAGGCCTGGTAACCGATGATGACATACTGGAATTGATCGAGTGTTTCTGGATCAAATTGAGTGAAGTGGTACTTTTATACGATAAGGTTACAGCTTCATTTATTACCAACTGGGTGATGGGAGAGCATGTTAATTTAGGCGGACAGCTTGCCGACGGGCGGGATGCCACAAACGAGTTGTCCTATTTATCCCTTCAGGCACAGATGGACGTGGGATTGATGCAGCCCAACATGTCGGTCCGGTGGCATGAGAACTCTCCAAAGAGATTCAGGATCGAGAGCTGCCGTGTACTGCGGGAGAAAAACGCGATACCGCAAATTCTCAACGACGAAATTTTTATTCCTTCATTGGTAAACAGGGGGATACCGGTTGAAAAGGCGCGCTGTTACGCGGGTGTGGGGTGTGATGAGGCCAGTATTGCCGGAGAGGTGGCGAGCCTGCTTGAGACTCCGATAAGCGTGGCGAAGGTCCTGGAGCTGGCATTGAACGATGGTAAATGCCGGCTGTGCGGGAAGCAGATCGGCCCCAATACCGGAGATCCACGAGAGTTCCGTGTTTTTGATGAAGTCGTGGAAGCGTATAAAAAGCAGATGGAATTCTTCGCTAAACACGCCGCTATTACAAACGCTACCGAAGCTGTGGTACATGCTGAAGTGATGCCCACACCGTTTATTTCAATAAATGTAAAAGGATGTGTGGATAGGGGGCTTGACGCGACGGCAGGCGGACAGGAGTATTATTACAGCACGTCCTTTCCTGCAGGCCCGGCCAATGTGGGCGATTCACTTGCTGTGATCAAGAAGCTTATATTTGAAGAGAAAAAAATCACGATGCCGGAACTGCTGGATGCCCTGGATACGAATTTTGAAGGAAAAGAATATCTGAGACAGACACTCATAAATAAAGCGCCGAAATACGGCAATGATATTGATTACGTCGACGATCTAACCATTGAGGCTCTTAAGATATTCAGCGATGAGATCCAGAAATATACCGATGTAAGGGGAGGGAACCTTCTCAGCTCTTACTGGGTGATGTATATGACGGTGACGGCGCATATCCCGTTCGGGCTCGCGGTCGGTGCCACCCCGGATGGACGGTTCGCGACAACACCCTTGAACGACAGTATTTCACCCGCACAGGGCCGGGACACAAACGGCCCGACAGCGGCAATGCGGTCGGCAGCGAAGATAGACCAGACACCGTGTACAGCCGGGCTCATTTATAATATGAAGTTCAGCCCGTCAGCACTCGAAGGTGAGGAAAACCTAAAAAGGTTTGTCAACCTGATAAAGGCATATTTTAATCTCGGCGGAGCACAGGTACAGTTTAATATTACTTCCTCTAAAACATTAAAGTCCGCCCAGGTAGAACCTGATAAGTATAAGGACCTTATGGTAAGGGTAGTCGGCTACGCGGCGAACTTTGTGGATCTCAGTGTACCGGTTCAGGAAGACCTTATAAAAAGGACACAGTACCGGGAAATAGGGGGTTAGGTATCGGCAGTTAGATACCGTGAATAATTTTTTCATGGAGGATCAGCATGACTACAGGTGTAGCTGAAAAACAGGATACAGGTTCTGTAGCTGTAGAGCCTGATCATGTCATAAGACCGGGGATGAAGGAGTACGAGCGGGGCCAGAGGCTGCGCGAACGTGTTATTTCTGTTGATCCGTATATATGTCTTGAACGGGCAAGGATCGTAACACAGGCATACCGGGAAACCGAAAAGGAGCACATACTTGCACGACGCGCAATAGCTTTTGACCGCATACTCAAAGGCATAAGTGTTTATATACTTGACGATGAGCTCATTGTAGGGCACCAGGCCGGACGGCAGAGGAGCGCCCCGTTATTCCCTGAATTTGCCGTCGAATGGATAAACAAGGAAATTGATACTTTTGAAACCCGGTCTCAGGACAGGTTCATAGTCACGGAAGACGTGAAGAAGGAGTTCAAGGAAGAAATATATCCATACTGGCGGGGTAAGACACTGGGGGACAGGGTATACTCATATATGACTGAGGAAATAAGGCTCCAGCGTTTTGTAGCGACAGTTTTCTGTGTCGGAGGCCACGAGGAGCACGGGCTCGGCCACATAGCGCTGGATTATGAGAAGGTCCTTAAACTGGGGCTTGAAGGTATCAGGGAGGAGATCCTTGACCGGGCAGGCAGGTTGAAAATCTGGAACCATGAGGATTATAATAAAAAACTCTTCTATGATTCCTGTTTAATGATATGCGATTCTGTTATCGAGTTTTCGCACCGTTACGCTTCGAAGGCGAGGGAAATGGCTGAGGTTGAGGATGACGCTGAAAGAAAAAAAGAGCTCCTGCGGATTGCCGATAACTGCGGGCGTGTCCCGCGGTATCCGGCAAGAAATTTCCATGAAGCGCTTCAGTCGTTCTGGTTTGTACAGCTTGTTCCGCAGATATACGACAACGGGGTGTCCATATCTCCCGGTAGATTTGATCAGTATATGTATTCCTACTATACATCTGATATAGAGGACAGACGATTAACGAAGGCCCGGGCACAGGAGTTTCTGGAGGCACTGTGGGTCAAATTAACCGAGCCCATAAAGGTGTACGCGGCTTTTGATGCGGCTTTTCACGCGGGTTATCCAATGGGACAGAATCTTTGCATAAGCGGGATCGGTCCGGGCGGTCTCGACGCGACAAATGACATGAGCTATCGCTGTCTCGAGGCTCACTCGCATATGCTTCTAATGCAGCCGAATTTCAGCGCGAGGCTGCATTTGAGATCACCTCATGATTTTATTATGAAGGTATGTGAAGCCATCAGGCTGGGAAATGGTATGCCGCAGATAACGAACGACGAGGTTGTCATCCCGGCCCTGACTACTATAGGCATATCCCTGCAGGAGGCCCGGGATTATGTGCCTGTGGGATGTGTGGAGACAGCTCCGCCGAACGTGTGGGGGAGGCTGAACGGCGGATATTTCAATTTAGTCAAAATCGTGGAACTGGCTTTGAATAATGGAGTATGCAGTCTCACGGGTGAACAGGTCGGGCCAAAAACGGGTGACCCAAAGAACTTTGAGACATTCCAGGAGTTTATAGGAGCATTCACAGAACAGTTGAATTACGGAATAGAAAAGCTTGTCACCTGGGATAACCTTATCGATATGGCTCATGCGCAGCTCATGCCCACTCCGTTTACATCGATACTTGCGGGTGACTGTATCCGAAAGGGAAAAGATGTGACCGAAGGAGGGGCAAGGTATAATTACACCGCGCCGTATGGGGTTGGAATAGCGAACGCCGGAAACTCCCTGTATGTGATAAAGAAAATGGTCTTTGAAGAAAAAAAGTTGACGATGAAAGAGCTAATTGAGACCCTTGATTCGAATTATGAAGGCAGGGAGGACCTGAGGCAGCTATTTATCAATAAAGTGCCTAAATACGGTAATGACATTCCAGAAATAGACCTGATGGTAAAAATGGTGGTTGATAAATTTCTTGATTCTCTCAAGGGTTATGAGACATACCGTGGGGGGCCTTTTGTGGGCTCTTTTATTCCTGTTGCCTCTTATGTTGCGATGGGAATGGCAACGGGCGCCACCCCGGACGGGAGAAAGAAAAAGGAGCGGCTTGCTGACGGGATATCTCCGACCAACGGCACCGATCAAAGGGGGCCTACCGCGGTGTTCAAATCGGTTTGCACTATTGATCACAGGAGAATCCCGAACGGGGTGATCTTCAACCAGAAGATAAGCCCGGGAGTCATATCAACCCCTGCGGGTATGAAGAAGTTTGAAGAGCTGATACGTACCTATATCAGGCTGGGAGGATGTCATATACAGTTCAATATTGTTTCCGCGGATGTGCTTAGAGAAGCGCAAAGGGATCCTGAGAAGTCCAGGGGACTTGTTGTGCGCGTTGCGGGTTACAGCGCCTTCTTCAATGAACTGCATAAAGACGTGCAGGATTCTATTATATCGAGGACCGAGCACACAGTTTGACCAGCTCTCTGAGAAAGCCCATTTACCTTACCAGGATTATCCGGATAATTTTTGAATAAAATACGATTGGTTATCGCCTGAGTTTCACAGCTCGATAATTTCACTGAGCGCGTCGGAAAAGGGCTCGCATCCGTCTTTTGTCACCCTGAAACCGTCCTCCCAGCGGAAACCGTAGTCTTCCGTGGTAAAAAACGTGTCTGCCATAAAGGTCATGTTTTCCTCTAATTTATAATCCGAAGTTGTCTCCATCCAGGGTTTCTCAACCTCAATAATGCCGGTTCCATGACATGGCCCGTACAGGTAAACGTCTTCATATCCGTGTCCTTTGAAGTACTCCTTGTATTTTATGGCAACCTCCCTGGCAACAACACCTTCTCTGATCCACTCATAGGTTTTCAGGTGAACTTCCAGGCCGAACTCCACATGCTTTCTCATTTCATCATGCATCTTTCCGAATATAACAGGTCTGCCCACGGAAGATGAATATCCACCAAACCTGGCCCCGATGCACAGCTGTATAAGCTGCCCCTTTTCGAGTCTGTCATAGGTCGACCGCGCTATGGCGTTTCTCGTCTTCTTTCCGCCGAATACATAGTTAGGAAATCCCTCGCATTCAGCGCCGTTACTGTACATAGATTCATATACAATCCCGAGCACCTCTTTTTCCGTCATGCCCGGTTCCATTCTTTCCAGGGTGTATTTCAGCGTGAGCTCGCTGATATTGTGGGCTTCCTTTATCATGGCGATTTCATTTTCAGATTTTTTTATCCGCATGTTGGACAGGATCCATTCGGCACGGATTATTTTTTCTTTACCCAGGGCTTTTGTAATCCCGTCGTAAACAGGCATGGGCAGTATGGAGTAATCACCTAGAGCAAGCCTTTTTATTTCCTTTCCTCCTGAAACTTCTTCAAATATGTCGGAAAAAGTGGAAACTGGAATGTCAGGGTAGTCCGGCTCTGCCGATTCCCTGTATTCGATGAGTTTTCTTATTTCGGGGATCCTGCTGCGGTCTTCCGCGAAGGGCTCTGCTTCAGGACCGATCAGCAGTATAGGGTCACCTTCCGCGGGTATTATGACGCCGGCAGTCTCGAAAATCGGCCAGTGGTCGCTCAGATACCGGACATTTGCCTGGTCCGCCTCGTTGGAATGTACCAGATAGGCATCAAAGTTGTTTTTTTTAAGCTCTTCCTGTACACGGTTAATTCTTTCTTTGAACTCTGTGTCGGGCAGCTCTTTTTTCATAATGTCTCCTTTACAAATTTAAAGTTTTTTCAGTTTACGCGCTGCTCACAGTTTTAATATAGATGATAGTATGTCAAGTTTCGTTGTTCTTATTGATAAATACAACTTTGCAATTAGAATTTACCGTTGCTATGTCGAAATTTCCCTTTAACCCCCTGTCTATTAACTCCAGATAGGCATCGCTCGGTGGAGGGCAGCCTGAAACAAACGGAAGCTTCCCGCGATATTTTTTCAAACAGTTGCCTATGGCTATTTCCCTGCCTGTACCGCTCGATCTTGCTTTTCCACCGATCAGGATCTCGATATTACTTGTAGCCCGCTCGATTATTTTTTTATCAATATATCCGTGCAGATAAGACGCAAGGCTTGCGACGCAATTACTGCATGGATTTCCGTTTATTATTTTGATATTCTCGTATGGCGACAACTTTTCGATTTTCTGCGGGGGACATTCATACCGGTCAGGTTTTACTGCTTCTACACTTTCACCTGTTACTTCAATTTCATTTTTATCAATTGTTCCAAGCCCAGCAAGGGAAGCATATTCAAGGTGCCGTATATCGGCAGGATTCAGCCCCATTATCCGCGCGCACACAGCGTCAACAGATACCGGATCTTTCCCGCCAGCAACGATTCCCAGAGGTTTTGGTTTGCCGGGCTTCAGCGGCCCTATACCCTCAAGCGCTATGATTCCCTCGACTATAGAAAAATCAGGTTTAAATACCCTGTTTAAATCTATCAAGCACCGGTTTACATCGAGAAGGTGAAAGCGCAGCCTTTCTCTATCCTCGGTTATCAAGCCCTTCATATTTTTCATAGAAAGACTGACGGTTGTTTCGCAGTGTGTTTTCATCTTTGCCAGGCTGAAAATAAAATCACATTCAGGAACAATTTCATCGACGAGCACATCTTTCAGGAGTGACCCTTCAGGTACGGGTATGTGTACTCCCCTGCCTCTCTTGAAATCAATTAGAGGAATTCCCAGATGATCGCAGATATCAGCAACTCCTGTTTTTTTAAATGCATCGGCACTTTTGCAGCCCCAGCCTGCGCCTTCTCCTACAATGACCTCCAACCCTTCTTTTTTCAAAAAAGTTACAAGAAACTCAACCATGTATGGATTAACAGTGATTCCTGTGGTCCACGGCTCACCCATCATCAGGTTCGGCTTGATCAATATCTTATTTGTGTGTGCCGGGATTATTTTCCGGAGGCCGCCGTGTATTTCAAAAAAATGTTCAAGCCCGATTTTCAGCTGTTTCTTTCCGGTTCCCGCGACTTTAACTATCGATACGGTTGAAACATTGGAAGAACACTTCCGGCTTTTATCATTCAATGTCAATTCCTCTAAATCTTCTATCAAAAAGGATAGATATTCATGCAGTATCTCTATTAAGGGTCGGAGGTTTTACATAAACCGCTCTTTAAGGTTCATAGGGATATTTTTAGTTCATCGATTCCCAGCTCTCCCAGCTCCTTAATTTCTGTTGTTTCCCACAGAGTTCCCTTTCTGATAAGAACAAATTTAACTGTTTCTCCTAATGGAATCGGGGGCCAATGCCAGTTTCCCTTGTGAAGGGCTGCACCCAGTTTTCCATTTAAATAAAAGGCTTTAACACGGGAAATATCGGGCCGATCTTTGGAATTATCCGCCGGAGCCATAACGAATATACATTCACCTTCTATTGGAATGAAATATTCGCCGGTTTCAGGATGCCTCTCGAAATATTTAACCCTTCTACCGCTCTTATTACATACGAGCAGGCCGCCATCCACTTTCTCATTTTCTGGCCCGAGATCCGCATTCTTTGTCCAGTATTTTAAAATTTCAAGTGTTTCAAAGGGTTCACCCGCCTCTCGCCCCATTATCTGCCCATAGGGAGCAAATTCCTCTGCAGTTGTTTCTTCCAGAGGTACAATTTTCACCTCAAGAGTGTTCATGTTTCCATCCTCCTTCCTTAATTAAATTAATATTGTAAAGTGCTGCTTTATACTGCTATTTTTTTATTCCATAGGTCGATAGCCTCAACCATCGCTTTCGCGTTTTCTATGGGCGTTTCCGGTGCTGTGAAACATGAAGGTGCCAGAAAATCGACTCCACCCTTTATCATTTCAAGCGATATGTTGAGAACATCCTCCTTTGTCCCATTCAGTAAGTGAGATATCGTGGGGACACTTCCGATAATTTTCATCTTTGTACCGAATGATTTCTTCGCGGATTCTACCCGCACCGCCGGATAATCAAAGGAAAATGCGGCAAATCCGGATTCAGGAATCAAATCCAGTAATCTGTTAACATCTCCGCAAATATGGAGAATCAGAGGATTGTTGATTGCCTGTGTGAACTTCTGATATACAGGCAGTATTAACTCCTGAAACTGTTGACCGGTTAAACCCATTACATTGGGGTCGAGAACAATGATGGAATCAGCACCTGAATCCAACTGCCTTTTTGCGTATAAAATAAGAAGATCACACAATCTATACAGTACTGACCTGACTTTTTCCGGATTTTTTATTACGTATTTATACATCCTGTTCAGTCCAATAGCAAGACCTCCCAGAGTGAACGGGCCTTCAATGAATGAAATTATCGGAATAGTATCCCTGTGCTTTTGATTGAGCATGGTCAATGCTTCCAGGACTACCGGGAATCTGCCTCTTTGAAGCACGTCATCCCCAAACTCCAGCACACTCTCATCCTCGACCTCTTGTTCCTTTACCTGCGGTGTAACAGATATGCCTTTCTTCCATACTGTCTCACAACCGAGAGCCTCTGCTTCTACCGTCATATCAAAAGGCACATTTACCGCGTTAAAGGAAAGAAGCTCGTTGCATGCTGAAGCAAGCTCAGACATGAGCTTCGCGTCCCTGTGAGCATCGGGTCCGTAAATATTTTTTATCTTCATGATATCTACAAAAGGTGGATTAATAGGAATTATCTTTGGAAAAAAATTGATCTTCTCTCCCCGTAAAATCTTCTTAAAAATCTGCCCGGGCGTCAAACCCATTACATGCTCTCCTTTTTACTGTTCCATTGTCTTATTGCTTCAGCAATTGCTCTTACATTTTCAATGGGAGTATACTGGGGAAGTCCGCAGGAGGGTGAAAGTATATCAGCACCTTTTTCTATCATCTTTAAAGATATGTCTATCACATCCTCTCTCGAACCCTCCAGCATGTGTGTTACAGTAGGCACACTTCCAATCAATATAATTTTATCTCCAATCGTTTCTTTCAATGAGTCAATTGAGACACCGGGGTAATCAAAAGAAAATCCATCAAAACCTGATTCAGGCAGGTGTTGTGCAATCTTCCCGGTTCTCCCGCAGATATGGGTTATTTTTTTATTTTTAATTGAGCTTGTGATCTTTCGGTACACAGGAATAAGTATATTTTTAAATTGCTTATCTGTTAGACCCTCGGCTGCAGGATCCGACATTACAATTATATCTCCACCGCACTCCAGCATTTTGTTCCCGTATAAAATATTGAGATCAGAAACGATATCCAGAGCCTTCTCAGCTCTCTTAATATCCCTTATCATATGCTTGAACATATCGTTTACGCCAATTATGTAACTGGCAATCGTAAACGGCCCCTGAAACATAGATACGATCGGGATTGTTCCGTTATATTTATCTTCGATAGTATCACGTACGATTTTTGTTGCTTCAAAAACAGCGGGGAAACTCCCCTTTTTTAGAATATCCTTCCCGAATTTAATATCATAAGCGTCATCAAATGCCTTTTTTTTAAACTGCGGATACGCCGCAATATCATCTACCTTGTTTACGACTTCACACCCCAGAGCCTCCATTTCTACAGTTGATGCCCACGGCAGCATAACTGAATTCCAGTTCCCCATTTCATGTGCCGCTAATGCTAGCCTGGCCATTGGTTTCGCGTGATAATTCGCGTCCGGGAAATAAGCATCTTTAGCCTTCATCATATCCACAACCGGTGTAAACAGCGGGATACACCGTGGAAAATACCCGATTTTTTCCCCTCTCAATGTTTTTAGCAACTCTTCCTTGGGTGAATAAATAGTCATAATAGGATCACCTCTAAAGCACAGTATATTCTTTTTTGATCCTGCATAATTGAGAAACTATAAATGCTGCTCTCTGGTAATAGTCAGAGCCATTTTTTTTGCTTCCTCTACCGCTTCTGTGGCATTTACAGCAAAACCATCGGCTCCCAGTTTGTCAGCTGTGTCACGGGTCACTGAAGCCCCGCCAACCAGAAAAAGTATTTCTGTGAAATTTTGGTTCACCTCATCAATGATTTTCTTCATACTCATAAGGGTTGTTGTCATCATGGTAGAGAGAGCTACTATATCTCCACTGTTTTTTTTGAGTTCAGTAACAAAATGATCCGGTGTAACATCTTCCCCCAGATCAACCACTTCAAACCCCCCTACCTCCAGCATGAGCTTTACAATATTTTTACCGATACTATGAATATCCCCCTCAACAGTACCTATTACTATCTTACAGTTCATTGAATTGGCCGATCCCTTCACATGTGGTTTGAGGATATTCATACCTCGATTGAGAACATCCGCGCAGAGTAAAACCTCGGGGATTCCGTATTCCTGTCCATCATACAGTATACCAACTCTTTGCATCCCCCTGGCGAGTCCATATAAAATTACATCATTAGGATCTATCCCGGCATCGAATGCCTCTTTGCATGCAGCATCAATACTTTCCTCGTCATACTTGATAACGATGTCTGCAATTCTCGTTAGAATTTCTTCGGCCTTGTTTTCGTCACTCATACATTTACCCTTTTTTTTGAATGGTACTATACATCCGCATTAGCTAATTATTCATAGATGCACGTAATTTGCAATACATTTCTCCTTATGGAACAATGCCGGAATAAAACATCTTTTAATTATTCTGAACGAGTGTGCTGATCTGATAGCGGATATTGTTAAAGAAAGCGTACTATTTAAAAATGGAATAGATATGTTTAACCGCCCATAAGATGGAACCGGTTAAATGAATGATGAAAATAAAAAAAAAGCCCCGAACAGTCGGGGCTTCTTCGCACGATTTAAAGAGTTTTTACGCTTACTGCCTGTAAACCTTTGGGCCCTTCTTTTATTTCAAAAGAAACCTCTTGATTTTCAGCAAGTGTTTTAAAACCTTCAGTTTCGATCTCGGAAAAATGTACAAAGAGATCATCTCCGTCATCTCTGCTGATGAATCCAAAACCTTTTTGCTCATTAAACCATTTTACTTTACCTGTTGACATAAACTTTACTTCCTCCAAAAAATAATTTTTTACCCTTATAGAAAGGCTCAATAAACTTAATATTTTTTATATTCATTGTCAACTCTTTTTTTCCATTTAAAACATTCCCTCAAGAGGAAACCCATTGTCCGTCTGTTGACAGGATAACAGCCTTTTCATCAGCTCTGGGATTAACTCAAAAACAACTTGCAGATCATATTAGCTATGATGTGAAAGTAATAAATTGTATTGTTAATAATAAAACTTCAATTTCGGCAGAAATGGCTGTTAAACTAGGTTCTACTTTCAACCAGCAATTCTCGGTGAACATAGTACAATATCTAAACAAATTAGACAAGGTTGGTTTCCATACTTCCGTCATTGGAGATTCTGTTATTTATTCATAAAAAAGGGTGACTAACCTTTTACTCAGAAAATATTTTAAACTATTGTGCTCAAAGGGCGATAGCTTGTCTTATACTTTCAGGATGGAATCGAACAAGTAAAGTACAGTGGAAAATAAAATAATAATGCTGCCGGGATGCAAGTCAAGGAAGGGATCACAAGCTGGTCCCTTCTTTTTTT
>DAOVJS010000042.1 GCA_030673105.1 Spirochaetota bacterium | reverse complement strand
GTAGATACTACCCAGACACCAGGAGCAGCATGATGAGTGATATTTACAGGAGTAGCGGCAAAAGTAATAATCTCGGCTGACCTGTAAAAAGACGCGACATCGATTACCCTTTGCGCAAGTTCATACTCCTTTTCCATAACAGGTTGTGATTCCCCTAAAAAAATCAATAGATCGTTCGGCCCGTACTTATTCTCATAGAAAAAAAATTCGCTTTTCGGCAGATCCGGGATTCCAACAGTACCGTCATTAATCTGAATACCGGTTCTATAAAATATATCTTCAGGCCGTATATCCGCAAACTTAAGCGCTTTTAAACTTTCTTTAAGATACATTGCTGCACCATATGCAACATTTCCCATGCCTGGCCACGCTGCAACAAGGATTGGACTTTGCGGTTCTATCCGGTTTAACATCCGAATAGATGCATCCATAATTTCCCCCATTTGCAAATAGTATATTTCTATATTCTGGTTTTATCCATCAAAATTCTGGTATTTTATACCAGAATTTGTTATTGTAAACAAAGAAATACTGCAGGTAAAAACCATAGGCGAGCAATAAAATCTCATAATGATTGAAGTTTACTTGCCTATAATTAATTTAATCAATTTAACAGGTTCGTGCAATAGTTTTCATGGAAGCACGTTACGGTATCGTAACCTTTGAAAAATACCGTCAAACGAAGAGGAGCGGGCAATGGATATTCTTGTTTTTAACAGCGGCAGTTCATCCCTCAAGTATCTTCTGTACAGGTGGGAAGAAAAGACGGTAATCGCAAAAGGAATTGTAGAAAGGGTTACAATGGATAACTCCTTTATCGTACATGAAATTATGGGCGCTGAAACCCTGAAGATAGAGAAGGACTGCCCGACACACCGTGAGGCGGTTGATCTTATCATGAAGGTAATGACCGGTTCGGAACCCATTGTAATACAGGATACTTCACAGATCAAGGCGGTCGGACACAGGGTTGTGCATGGAGGTGAAAAGTTCAGCAAATCTGTAATAATTGATGATCATGCTCTCAAAACTTTTAAAGAGCTCAGCGCACTTGCCCCGCTCCACAACCCGCCCAATATCACCGGAATCGAGGCGGCAAAGCAGGTGCTCCCCGGCATACCTCATATGGCGGTCATGGATACAGCCTGGCATCAGACCATGGCAGAGCACGCGTATATCTATGCCCTGCCCTACGAATGGTACAGGGAGCATTCAATCAGGAAATACGGCTTTCACGGAACCTCTTTCCTATACGTGGCTAAAAGGGCTTCTGTCCTACTGAATAAGGACCCCTTTGAAACAAACCTCATTATCGCGCACATAGGGAACGGTGTAAGCTTCAACGCGGTTAAAAACGGCGTTTCAGTGGACACGAGCATGGGGTTTACACCTCTCGAAGGTGCTGTCATGGGAACCCGCTCCGGTGACCATGACGCGGCAATTGATCTATATATGATGGAAACGTCAGGAATAACGGCAAAAGAAATGAATGCTATCCTTAATAAAAAAAGCGGTCTTCTGGGAATAACCGGGAAATACATAGACAGGAGGGATATTGATAAAGCGGCAAACAGTGGTGATAAACAGTCCGCGCTTGCCATTGAGATAGAGGCTTACAGGGGTAAAAAATACATAGGCTCTTACCTTGCGGCTCTCGGCCATACCGATGCCCTGATTTTTACTGCAGGTGTAGGTGAGATGAGCTCGACCATCAGGGGAAAGATGTTCCGGGGCTGTGAAGAGCTTGGGATTTTGATGGATGAAGAAAAAAATAGCATATCGAGAACGCGGAATGCCGAGACTGTTATTTCTGACCAGGGCTCCAGGATAAAAGTTTTTGTCATCCCCACAGATGAAGAGCTCGTTATGGTTGAAGACACTGTGGCGCTGCTTGAAGGAAAGTATGATATTCACACCAACTTCACCTATTCCTTTCAGGACCCCCTTTACGTTAATAAATTGAGAGAAGAGGCTTTTAAAAAGGAACTGGAGGAAAACCCTGAATTAAGTAGTGTGAAAGCCCCTGTTCCGGGTAGGTAGAGATTATTATATCCAATAAAATGACTATAGATACATAAGAGAAACCATATAATATGGACTATGAAAAAATTATTGAAAAGCTCAAATCCCTTTCTGATCCGGAAGCAGTGGAGGGTATGGCAAGATACGGAATTACTCCTGAAAAAACATACGGAGTATCAATTCCAAACCTGCGAAAGATCGCGAAAGAAACCGGAAGAGGTCAGGACCTCTCTTTGAAACTCTGGGAATGTAATACCCGTGAAACAAGAATTCTGGCGGGCATGATCGGGGATCCGGCAAAAGTTACTCTGGAACAGATGGAAAGCTGGGTCAGAGAGTTTACCTACTGGGAAATTTGCGACCAGTGCTGTATGAATCTTTTTGAGAAAACCGTGTTCGCTTACAGGCAGGCTGAGCAGTGGAGCATGAACGAAGAAGAATTTATCAAAAGAACCGGTTTTGTGCTGATGGCACGCCTGGCTGTCAGTGATAAAAAAGCAGATGATAACTATTTTGAAAACTTCTTACCTCTTATAAAGAGGGAGGCGGCTGACGGTAGAAATTTTGTTAAAAAATCGGTAAACTGGGCCCTGAGGCAGATTGGGAAGCGTAACCTGAATCTGAATAAAAAGGCAATCCTTACGGCAAAAGAGATCCAGCACCTGGATTCAAAACCCGCCCGGTGGATCGCGTCTGATGCTCTACGTGAATTAACAAGTGATGCTGTTCAAAACAGACTAAAAATTCTCCACTGTTTTTAAGATCTCTTCATTTTCGAGCTTTTCCACTTCCTGCCTATAATAATCCTGGTAGTCTAAAAACCTGTTAAGCTGTTTGAATGAAATATTTGCAAAACCTGAAGTGGCCTGCCGGGGCCTCAGGACTACCTCGTATTGATTACCTACTACCCTGTAATAGGGAAGAGTCTCATTCTCATTGGTCCCGTATTTTTCAACAAGTTTTTCCTTTATCGATCTAACCAGCTTGTCAAAAATGGTTTTCGAACTATCTTTGTCCAGTTTATACCTGACAGTGAAAAATATCAGTTCCTTCTTTTCATTAAAAAAGAGGTAGAGGTTTTCGGTATAGAAGTCGAGCGGTTTCTCCGCAAAGATTTCATGCTTACCAAATAAAGAATCCAGCTCCTCTTCCTTTACCTGATATCCATTGGTACGCGCGGATCTCAGCAGGCTGTCATAATTCTTATCAAATGAGACGAACGAATAGGATGGAGATTGCTGGGCATACACACTGCTGCAGAAAAAACCTGCTATAAATAAAAATACGCTCAATATCATAGCAGTTTTAAACATGCTTTTAACCATAACCATTTTTATATTACCGCCTTTTACTGGATGCCGCTTTTAACATCAAAATTAAAATTACAGGGCTCTTATTATTTATCGGAGTTTCCCGGAAGAAATATTATTTTAATATTACCTGGGGCTGATGATATACCTGATTGTGCCGGTAACAATTTTTGAATCAGCAGCCGGATTGAATTTCATTTTTCGGACCGCTTCCAGTACAGAGGTGTCAACATCCGAATACCCGGAGGATTCCTCAATTTCCACAGAAGTCGTTAACCCTTCCGGGGTCACGGCAAAGGTTACAGCCATCTTCAGATCAAGCCCTTCCTCTTTGACCCAGGTGGGGATATCCGGAGGCGGACCTTTATAAATAAGGGTCCTATCCCCTGAAGCATCATCCCAGACAATGAGGGGCGTTTCAGAGGAAGAGATATCTGTTTCAGTCAACCCCTGTTCAACGGCAGATCCTTTTTCGTCGGCTGTTGCGGGAGTCTCTTTTCCTTTTTGAATCGCCTCATCGAGCCGGTCCAGGTCAAAGGCGAGCGGCCCGGGTTCTATTTCGGATGAAGGCTCAAAGGGCAGGACTTTTTCAGGCTTTTCTTCCTCTTCTTCCCTTACCGGTTTCTGCTGAACAGGCATTAATACCTCATCACGGTCTGTAGGAGCAAGAAGTTCTGCGCGAAGCATCTCCTCCCGGGTGATGCCTTCACTTATATCTTCTTCCACATCTTCTGAAAACTTCACAGGCTGCTCAGATTCAACGGGACGAACAGGTCGGAAAAATTGAACAGGCTCTTTGAGAGGTTCAGTCATCGTGTCTTTTATAGCCGGGACAGACCGGACCGGCTCCTCGTGACGTTCAGCCTCCGAAATAGCTGTTTTTTCTACTCTTCTGCCTTCATCCTCCAGAGTTAGAGGTTTTTCCGCTCTGCTTATTGTAACTTCTATAGGACCGCTGTACTCCGGTATTTCCTCCGCTTTCAGGGGCAGAAAGTACTGGATGGAAACAAAGGTTACACCATGTAATGAAAGGGCAAGAATCAAACTGACGAGCATCCGCTTCCGGTTCTGTTTTATGGCCCGTATCATTATACCTCCTGTCCGCAGGCTGCATGTGGTTTAAGCTTCCGGCACTGTTTTATTGCTCCTTTCATTTACCCTGATTCCTTTTCCTCTCTTGTTTTAAGGTTGACACCTTTAAATCCGTTAATACGCAGAGCATCCAGAATTTCAACCATCAAGCTGTACGATACATTTCCGTCCCCTTCAATCACAACTGTTTTTATCTCTTCTTTTTCCTCTTCTGTAATCTCACCGAGCCTCGTGTTTAATCCCCGAATATCATAACGCTCTTTATTCAGATAGATCTCATTCTTCGATACAACAGTTATCACCAGTTTTGTCATGGCTACAATCTCTGAGGTCGCGGAACGCGGGAGAATCAGGCTTATCCCAGGGGTAAGAATAAAGGTCGAGGATACCATGAAAAAAACAAGGAGCTGAAAAACCACATCGATCAACGGAATAAGGTCCACATTGGTTCTGGTAGTAAGCCTCCTTCGAAATCTCATTCCCTTTTCCCTCCAAGCAGGAGTACCAGCTCATTCGCCCGGTTTTCCATTCTTATGATTGAGTGATTGACCTTATTCACAAGATAGTTGTAAAAAATTATCGCGGGAATGGCGACAATGAGACCGGCCGCTGTGGTTAACAATGCCTCGGAAATACCCTTGGCAAGAAGGCCCGGGTCACCCACAGACCCTAACTTCCCCAGTACTCCGAAGGCGGATATATTCCCCGTAACTGTACCCAGGAGGCCGAGGAGCGGGGCAATGTGCGTTATTGTACCCAGCGCCGGGAGATGCTTTTCCATTTTCGGAATTTCAAGGTTCGCGGCATCCAGGATCGTCTCCTTTATGGTCTCGGGAGAATACCCGCGGTGCTCGATCCCCACCTTCATCAGGTTTGTAATGGGTGAAGGGTTGTTCTCACAGATCGAAAGAGCTTCATCAAAATGGCCCTTCTTAAGCGTTGATTTTAAGCGGTTAATCATCTTTTCCTCATCGACCCGGATCCTCCTGAAATAAAAGAGACGCTCTATTATCAGCACGGCAGCAATAACGGAGAGGAACATGATAATCCACATGATCACCCCACCTTTTTCCAGAATATCTAACATTTTCGGCTCCTTAAAAGTTAATATGGGCTTTTAATATTACCTTTAGACCCGGTTCTATGTACGGTTCCCAGTAATACCGCCGGCCGTCAAGCAGAGGATAAAGCAGGTCATCAATCTCCAGGACAAACCTTAGAAAGTCAGTGGCCCTGAAAAATCCATTGAGATCAAGGACAGGTAATTGAACAGAATCATTCACCCCTGTAAGAAACTCCGATGAAAAACCTCCCCCGTACCTCCCCTTTTTTTCTATCCCGTTTACTTCAAGAGTGGCCCTGTTGCCGGGATAGAATTCCGGCTTTTTTAGAAATTCAGATTCCAGGCCAAAACGGGCTGAGAAGCTTTCCGAAATATTCCACCTCACACCGGCATCCGCGCTCAGCCTCTGCGCCTCAACCTGATTGAAGGGAAAAAGGCCCGTTGTTTCATTATGGGGGGTATCGGGATCGGACATATATTTGTTTTTCATGTAAAGCAGCCCGGCGTCGAACATCCACCCCTGAAACGGGATCCATCCTGATCTCAGCTCAGCAAACCACCCATGGTTGTCGTGAAGAGATGAAGGAACTCCGGCAAGCGGATAATCATTGAAAATATCTTTCAGGTTAAACTCTTCAATCCTGTATCCGCCTCCAACGGTAAACGATAAAAACTCAGTTGGTGTAACAGTGAGGGCTAAATTAAAGGGGACCAGGTGGCCCAGGTTTTCTATCCAGTACCAGCCAAGCGATCCATTCAGACGGTACGTATCCGAGATGTCCGCTTCTAAATACCCGCTCAATCCCCCTCTCATGAGTGATAGATCCTCATTATCAAACACATTCCTGTAGCTAAACCGCGGCTCTATTCCCAATACCAGCCTTGAAAACCGGAGCTCTCCCGCTATCTTTGGTGAAATGTAAACCTCTGTTACCTCTTCGGAGGCGGACGAACCTCCTGTTATAAGCTGTGCAGCCACAGAAGTATCAATGTATCCCTTTAATAAAAACCTGTCACCTATCTGATACTCCGCCTGTCCGCCTACTCCAACAAACCGGTTTATTTTTGAATAGAAATTTCCATTACCCTGAAGGCCTCTCTCTAATTCCCGGTACGCACCCTCTGTCCGAATCTCCGCGCTTCCCAGATTGAAGCTCAATGATCCCTCTAACCTATCCTCCCTCATACCATAACCTGAACCCGCCGGCTTTGAGGAAAATCCATCGAGAGCCTCATGCTGATAGAGAATCTTGCCTTCCGGCTTTTTACCCAGGTAGTACAGCGATATTCGGCTGAAGAATTGATTGGTCGTACCGATTCCCAGAACAGCCTCTGTTGTAAGGTATTTCCCCTCTCTGATCTGAAATGCCGGCACACCGGTTTGAGGCATTGTAAAATCCATATGCGGTTCTTCAACCTCAAGCTCACCCACTTCAGGCAGGGGAAATTCAATTTCCGGGGGCAGGATCTCTTCATCTTCAGGCAGAACCGCGGTTATGCTTTCTATACTCAAATCTTCAATCTCCAGCACAACCGCGGGAAGCACAATGCTCGGTTCTGACGGCTCTATGTCCTGTGAAAACCCGCTGAAATGCCGTGAAAATATCATGAGAATCACAGCTGATAAAAGCATTAATCTCCTGTTCATTGACTGTCCTCCAGGAGCTTTTTCCCTTCATCAGACCATTCAGATCCGCCGAAATTCTCTTCAAGCCTTTCAACGAGCGCTTTAACTTCACGCATCTTTCCGGCCTGCTTCATCATCTGTGCCGCCCTGTAAATCGAATAGGCCATAAAATCACGGTCCCCGGGATTCATAATAGAGGCCCTGAAAAAAGCCCGGCCGGCCTTCTCCGGCTTCCCGGTCCGGTAATAGTACTCGCCGAGTAAAAATTGCGCCTCGGCCCCTGTAACTTTATCTTCCCTGTCCAGCACCTGGCTGAGCATCTGAAACGCCCTTTCTAATTTTCCTTCCTTTTCGAAAATATATATCCGGGAAAGGTCAATCATAGCCTTTCTCCCCTCTCTTGTCTCTGCCCCGCCTTTGTTGCTTATCCTCGCGGTAAGCTCTGCTTCCCTCCCGCTAAGTCCGAACACAAGGTACCTGATCTCTTCAATCCGGAGTCCCGTATTGACCGCCTCTGAATATTCAGGGTATGTAAAAGTGAGCTCTTCATACAGGGCTAAAGCACTCTGAAAATCACCTAGAGAAACATAAACCTCCGCTGTTTTGTGGAGCGCGTCGGACCTGAAAGGACTTTTGCTGTAAGAATCAATTATTATTTCCCACATGAGCGAAGCCCCTCTTATTTCACCAAGTTCATAAGCGGAAAGGCCCTCCCAGTAAAGTGCCGCATCGATTAGCTTACCCCCGGGGAAGCGCGTTCTATAATCATGAAATGCGGACCTGGCCCTGGTATATAGCTTATTATTAAAATAGATTTCACCCCGTTTGTACAGCGCTTCGTCCGCAAGAGAGCTGGCCCCGTATGTGCTGTAAAGCTCAAGATACCTGTCTGCCGCCTGATCGATCTCTCCTTTTGCAGCCAAAATACCGGCATATTCAAACAGCGCGTCATCCGCGAATACCGATTCCGGGGTCTCCTCAAGGAGCTTCTTAAAGGCGTCTGCCGCCTCTGTTTCTCTTTTCAGATTTGAAAGGCTCTTTCCTTCAAGAAAAAGAGCCTTTTCCCTGAGATTGTCATCCGTTCTCTGCGCAAGCCTGGAAAAAAGTGTCTGTGCTTTTTGATAGTCTCCCAGACTGTAGTAACACCAGGCGCTCAAATACAGCGCCTGAGGGTACAGCTCGTGTGAGGGATGAAACCTTAAAAATCCCGAGAACAGCTCCGCCGCCCTGCTGAAATCATTCATGCGGTATGAAGCCCATCCCCTGTAATATTGCGCGTAAGGAAGAATCACGGAAAGGCCCATATCAGCCGCTCTATCTTCCGGAATGGCTGCAAAGGAATCAAAGGCACTACTGTAGGATTTCACGGCAACCTGTGATAATCCTCGCAGATAGATCAGGAGCATAAAGGCATAGGGATCGGTTTTTTCAATATCCGGGTGCTCATCAGGAAGACTGAAAGATAGAGAGATAACATCCTCATACTCTTTCATTATAAAAAATAATTTCACAAGGTCCAGCCGGGCCCTGATGTCATCGGGATAGGCCGTGACATATTCTGAGAGTGCCTGAGAGGCTGCCCCTATCTTCCCCTGCTTCTTTAAAATAAGCGCCTTCAGGCGGAGGACTCCCTGCTGAAAGGCATCCTCTGTTTTCTCCGGGGCAAGCAATTCACAGTTTTCAAGCGCGGGTCCGAACTCTGACAGCCTGTACTGTGAATAAGCCAGCAGATAACGGGCTCCCGGTGCCTGCTTCGAATCCGGATACACTCTGATAATTCTGTTAAACATTTGAGCAGAGTTAGAATAGTCCTCAGTCATAATATATATGTTCCCGAGGCGCATCATCACGCTCAATGGCTCCCTCCCTGACAGGGCGAGAAACTCCTCCAGCACCTGCCGCGCTGATTCAAGGTCTCCACGCTGAATATTAATCTCCGCAATGTACATGGGGACCGCTTCCTGCACATCCCCTTCCACTCTGAGGTTCCACACTTTGTTTAAAAAGTATTCTGACAAATCAAGTTCCAGGCGTTTAAAACTCTCGATTCCGATCCGGAGCCAGAAGTCCTTTAAGATCCCGGGCGAACCCGCGAATTTCTCCTCTGCCCGCTGTATGAGCCACTCCATCTCTGAAAAATCTTGCTTCTGCTGCGCGATGATATAGAGTCTTCTATAAGAGGTCGAAGCAGTTTTTGGGTCCGCGTCCAGAAGCCTTCTATAAACCTCCTCCGAAGCATCGATCCTCCCTTTCCCCCATAGAGCCTCTCCCCTGTACAGAAGCGCCCTCTCTCTCCACGTTTCAGGGAGGCTTTCATAATCCGCCTCATCCTGGAAATTTATAAGTCCCTCAAAATCCTTAATATTTAAGAGAATATAACTGGAGAGCACAACCTCATAGGGACTCAGTGCAGCAATCCCTTTCTCTTTTAACAAAACAGCCATCGTTTCCCGTGCTTCGGAAAAATTTTCAAGGGATATTTCACAGAGGGCTTTATATAGCAGTGCCTGAGAGACCAGATCAGGGTCGTAGACCTTTTTTAAAAAGCTTTCAAGGTTATTTCTGGAGCCTGAAAAATCTGCAAGCTTGTACAGAATCACTCCCTTCCAGAAGGGAACATAATCGATATATCTCGTAGCTCTGTACCGTCTTTCAACCGCATCAAAGAGAGTCCTGGAGGCTGAATACCGCTCCAGTCTGAAAAGACACACGGCCTTTCTGTACTGCGCGTCAGGCACAAGATCGGAAAGAGGGAAAACCTTTAAAAACTCATCATACAGTTCTATGGCAACCGCGTAATTCTTACTGTAATACCTGCTTTCAGCTTCCGAGAAGAGCTCGCTTTCAGGAGTAAAAGCCAGAAGAGAGAAGGGGATCAACATTATTAAAATAAGGATGGGAACGATAATTTTTATCATTTGATAAAAATATAGCTCCCGAACCGCAAAGATTCAATGTAAATTGAATTTGAAAATATTGTTTGACTTTTTATACCTTATAGGTCAAATTAGTAAATATTATGGTTAAACGCTGTATTTTAAATAAGTTACAAAACGAAATTCACCAACCGGAAATTAATATCCTTTTAGGGCCTCGCCAGGTAGGCAAAACCACCCTTCTAAAACAGCTTAAAACCTATGCTGAATCTCTCGGGAAAAAGGCAGCTTTTTTTGACCTCGAGCAACCCCAGATATTAGCACAATTTAATTATTCAGATATAGAAATTATTGAAAAGATTAAACAGGCAGGTCAGGTTATTTTAATTGATGAATTTCAATATATCAATAATGCTTCAAAAATTCTTAAAGCGATCTTTGATTCCGGTTCTAAATTAAAGATAATTTGTTCAGGCTCATCTTCCATTGAAATCCATAAACATTTAAAAGAGAGTCTGGCTGGAAGGAAATTCATCTTTTTAATTAATCCCCTCGAGCATTCTGAAATAAAAGCACACAATAAAAATCATTCTCTTAATATGTATCTTCGATATGGAGGAATGCCCGGGCTAACGCATACTGACTCTGAAGATAGGAAACAGCAGATTCTGGATGAATTGCTGAGCAGTTATATTTTAAAAGATATCAAAGCCCTGATTAAAGAAGAAAATATCCGTGCATTTAATCACCTTATTTACCTGCTTGCGGAACGTCAGGGGTCAACCATTTCTGTACATTCCCTTGCCAATCAAATTAGTTTAAGTTCAAAATCAGTGAATAGATATTTGGATATTTTAGAGGGAACTTATGTTAATTTCCGGGTTTACAGCTTTTCTAATAACCTTGGTAATGAGCTTAAAAAATCATGTAAAACATATTTATATGATTTAGGCCTAAGGAATTGCATTTTAAAGGATTTTTCTGAAGTGGCAGACCGGCCGGATAAGGGAGTTTTATTAGAAAGCTTTGTATTTCTAGAACTTAAAAACATGCTTATGCCGAATATGGAAATTAAATTCTGGAGGACCAAGCAGGGAGATGAAGTAGATTTTATACTGTTAAAAAACCGAAAGCCCATTCCAATAGAGGTAAAAAGCAAACTGACGGATATTGAAATCCCAAAAGGAATGAGGCATTTTTTAAACAGGTATAGTAGTATAGAAACTGCCTATGTAATTAATGAAAACATTTCTGATAATATTCACTTTAATTCATGCAAAATAAAATTTATTACATTTAAGGCACTAGAGGAAATATGTTGGTAATTTTTATACATTTTCTCACTAAACCGCAATGAATATGCTTTCTAATTTTTTCTCTATGTGTTCACTCCGTATTTCTTTTTCTGTAACCGTTAACATCGGTTCAAGATAGTGTAAATTATTTTCGGTTTTGAGCCTCTTTTCACCTCCACCGGTGATATTCAGCGCTATATAATCATCTTTTGTTACTTTTTTGTCTTTAACAGCCTGCAGGAGAGATCCAACCGCTACTCCGGCCGCAGGGCAGATATCAATTTTTTCATGTGTTTCAAAGAGACGCATAGCCTCGGTGACTTCCCGGTTCTTAACCGAGTACATGTGTCCTGATGAGGCTTTGAGTACATCAAAAACACCGCCTTTTACGGAATAGGGCGGTTTCCTGTTTGTCAGGACCCCTGCGATTACCTTACGGATCTTCTCTTTTGCTTCCTCCTCTTCTAAAGGCAAAAAGTCCTTACTTCCATCCTGCCAGGAGTCAAACATAGGGGTAAAGGGGTGATTCTGGCACAGGTGCAGTTTCATTTTCCCGTCTCTGTACCCGCCATCTTCACGAAGCCGCAGGCATGACTCCCATGCGGCTATTCCTCCGGTCCCGGAACCGATAGCCTGAAAATAATGATCCGGAATCTTCTTCATTGTGACTGCGGCATCCAGAACCGCTGTCGCCATTCCATCTCTTCTTCCTACATTCTTTGCCCCGCCTTCAGGGAAAAAGCCCTCAAGCTGTGTAATCTTACCCGCGAGGTTGATGGCGTCAAAATAATCGCTGTCACCACCCGCGCACACTAATTTTACATTTTCATTAAAAGGTTCGGTCGACCATATTTTTTTTACACTGGATTCCGGCACGACCAGGATGAGCTGCAAATGATTCTGTGAACAAATATTCGCGAAGGCCCGCCCTGTGTTTCCGGCGGACGCCACCACTATAGTACGCCCGATGTTTTCAGGCATCCTGGCTAAAACCGGAGGCGCTTCAAGTTCTTTAAAGGAAGCCGTGTTCATCCAGGCATTTTTTTCCGGCCAATAGCCGTTAAAAATCACGTAGAGATTTTTCAGGTCAAGGAATTCAGCAAGGCCGGTACTCTTATAAGTAACCGGCGCGCCTTTCACAGCAATGGTTTTTTTAACAGGCAGAAAATCGTAAAATTTAAACATTCCCGGTTTGTCACTGTGCAGGGTGAGTTTTTTGTTTTTATAAACAGACCTTAAAAGTGAAGGTTCATGCTTTTCATCACATTGCAAACGAAAATGATCATCCTCATACTCTTTGCCGCATAGAAGACATTTTAATATGTATTTCTCCATTTTATTTTTCCTGGTTGTTCGATAAACAATATTTTATACAAACTTAGAGGGAAAGAATACTATTTTAGGCATAAAGATTTATAAATTGTTATTATAGTTTTAATTACACTATAATTAAAATTTATGGGTTCTGTTTAATCTTACCACAGTTTTGTAGATTCCGGCAAATAATGGCTGACCGGAAAAAATCAGCGGGGTGTCTCTTTAATATAAACATCCCTCTGTGGAAAAGGAATTGTGATTTTCTTCTGGTTGAACTTTTCAACGATTTTGTAATGGAGGTCACTTTCCGTAACGAACCTCTTATGCGGGTCATCAATCCAGGCGAAAAGCTCAAAATCAAGGGATGAATTACCAAATTTTTTAAACAGGACAGTAGGCTCCGGATCTATCATGACATCTTCGGTTGCGCGAGCGGCCTCAATTAGAGCTTCTTTTACCAGCAAAGGGTCTGTTCCATAGGCCGCTCCGACTTCTATACGGATACGTAATTTTAAATCACCATAGGACATATTCTCAACCGTTGAATTGATAAACTCGGTATTGGGAACGATGAGATGTTCGTTAAAAATCGTTTTGATAATAGTTGCCCGTAAATTTATTTTCATAACCTCACCAATCGTGTTACTCAGTCTAACCATATCACCTACCTTTATCGGCCTTTCAAAAAGTATAGCAATTCCTGACACAATATTCGCTGTTATATTCTGCATACCAAAACCGATCCCGACTCCAAGAACACCCGCAAACACGGTGAGGGCGGAAAACCTTATACCGAGCCCCTGAAGGGCGATAACGATTCCAACCGAGATTACCAGATAGCCAATAAACCTCGAAAGAGAAAACTTTAATCCTTCCTCAATGTTGAATCTTTGAAACACAGTATCATGAAAATAATTTCTTACGAGCTTGGAAAGCTTGGTTGACACAAATATGACAATCGCCATGACGATTATTGTGAAGAGGCTTATGTTTGTATCTGCGATGGTAAAAAGTTTGAACTTGAGAACCGCTATGATGAAATCAAATATGTTTATGATCCCGACACCGAGGGTAAGTATAACACCAAGAAAGGCCAGAAAATGAATAATCCATTTAACAATCCTGCTAAATGTTTTACCAAAGCCCTTTTTTAATAAAGCTCTTTTATTAACAAATTTTTTGAAAATTCTGAGAAGTGTTAAATCAACAAAGATTATTGGAACTATAAGGATAATATCCAGAACATTTATACCGTATGCCCCGAATGTAATTATATTGTTGAGTAAAATATGTTTCACTGTTTCGTACATACCTTAAACCTGCGGTGAATAAAGTATTATGTTACGGGGAATTTAAATACGTACTCCCCCTGCTGCTGCGAGACAGCCAGTAATTATGAAAATACGCCTTTTAAAAAAAACCAGTTACATTATCGGCAGGATTTTTTAAAAGAGGTGTAAAATCGGCTCCCCCGGTGCTCCAAATAAATACTGCAATAACAGATAATGGAGGTTGTCTCACAACCTCTGCTGTCC
>DAOVJS010000200.1 GCA_030673105.1 Spirochaetota bacterium | reverse complement strand
TCAACGGTTGGATCGTATGCTATTGCTGCTGTTGCCTGGGCGGTAATTTCATTTTGAATAGTGTCAGCGCCGATAAAATCGCCGGTCAGGTACCGTCCCGATCCGGTTGTGCCTGCAGCTTTTACTGTGACCCGGTCACCAACTTCATCGTATATTTCAGAAAGGCCTTTTTTTATAGCTTCAAGGGGCCGTGAGGCGGTCGGTAGATATCTCCTTGCCACAACATTGTTTTCGTCATCAATTAATACCACATTTGTGCTGAGAGAGCCCACATCCAATCCCAGGCAGACTTCAAGCTTTTCTTTGCCTGCTATTTTAAGGACTACGTTTTTATGTGCTGTAGCAGGGGGGTTCAGAATAAGGGGCTCTAAATGCTCCCTTTCGGTTTTGGAATCGACAAGATACTCATCGAGGTATTGCAGGCCCTTGAAAGAACTTTTATTTTCCGGCGGATTATTAAGGATATGGTATACTGCTCCTATTGCACCCATGGAAGCGTGATATTGAGGGATTATAAGCTCGCTGCCATCTAACTCGAAGATCTCCCGGAATGCCCTTACCATGCCGGCATTCGCGGCAACGCCGCCCTGAAAGCTCACAGGTTTTTCAAGCGGCTTCCCGCGGGCAAGGCTGCTCTTATAATTTCTTGCAACGGCAAAACATAATCCTGCAACAATGTCATGGACCGGCGTGGCTATCTGCTGGAGGTGTATCATGTCACTTTTGGCGAATACGCTGCATCTGCCTGCTATTCTGGGAGGGTCCTCTGATTTTAATGCAAGCTCACCAAACTCTTTTTCTATTGAAACCCCGATCCGTTTTGCCTGCTGGTCTAAAAAGGAGCCCGTTCCGGCCGCGCATATGCTGTTCATGGCAAAATCTGTTAATCCGGTTTTGCCTTCACCGGTATCCATGAAGATGAGTTTTGAGTCCTCACCGCCCATTTCGATAATTGTTTTTACCTGCGGGTAATGGCGGGACACAGATGTGGCCTGGGCCACGAGCTCATTCACGTAATGTCCGCCAATGAGCTCCACCGCGAGAAGACCGCCTGTTCCCGTAATTGCGACGTTGCCGATATCTTCCAGGCTGTATTTTTCAAGAATCCGGTTTAATACATTTTTTAACAGATGAAAGGGTTTACCCTGGCAGTAATCGTAATGGTTCTCCACAATTTTGCAATTATTATCGATAACTACCGTGTTAATTGAAACTGACCCGATATCGAGTCCTATATGGTATGTCATTTAAATTTTCCTGATTATGTTTTAATACAATTCGAAGATGAATTTAAATATAATATAAAAACGAGAGAAAGGCTGTAATTATTCAAGTTGCAGTTAAACTTTTTGCCATATAAGCCTTTTCCTAGCAGTAATTCCTTATTATTATATTCAAAAAATTCTCTAAGATAAAAAAAAGGAATTGGTGAATTGTGGAAATGAATGTACTGGTAACCGGAGCTGATGGGTTTTTAGGGAGCAATCTTGTGCGGGAGTTGGTTGGCCGGGGTTATAGAGTTCGCGCCCTTGTTGAACCGGGACGTAAAACCGGCAACCTGAATGGCCTTGAGATAGATGTCCGCCGGGCGGATATTCTTAACGTTGAAAAAGTAACTGAAGCAGCAGAAGGCTGCAGTTACATCATCCACACAGCCGCCATAACAAACACATGGCCGACCAGGTCAACACTTTTAAGACAGGTCAACATTGAGGGAACCTGTAATATTATTACTGCAGCTAAAGAGAACAGCGTAAAAAGGCTTGTTTATGTGGGCTCCGCGAACTCCTTCGGGTTTGGTCCGAAAGAAGATCCGGGTGATGAAACGCGGCCATACAGCGCTTCAAAATACCGCCTGGATTATTTTAACTCAAAGCACCAGGCTCAGCAGATTGTTCTAAAAGAAGTTAGGAAAAACGGGCTGAGGGCTGTTATCGTCAATCCCACGTTTATGGTGGGGCCTTTTGATTCGAAGCCAGGGTTCGGGGTTATAATTCTTGCCGTCTATCATGAACGTATACCGGGCTGCGCGGTTGGAGGCAGAAATTATGTGCATGTCAGGGATGTTGCTGTCGGAATAGTGAATGCTCTTGACAGAGGACGGATAGGGGATTGTTATTTACTGGGAAACCGGAACCTGTCTTACCGGGAACTCTTTGACATGATCGCGAATGTTACGGGTGTCAGACCTCCAAAATATACATTTCCCCCTTTTATAATAAAGATATACGGAATGTTCGGAACTTTTTTAGGAACCATTGCGCGTAAAAACGATGTTGTCAGCTTTGCTATCGCCAGGATAGCATGTGATGAGCATTATTACACGGTACAAAAGGCGGTCAACGAGCTTGACCTGCCGCAGACACCAATAGAAACAGCGATAAAAGATGCCTTCGTGTGGTTTCAGCAAAATGGTTACGTTGAAAGGAAAATTTGATAATACAACCTCAATGTATATTCCGGCAAAAGTCTATTAATGCCTTCTACTCATGCACTGCTTTAAACATAGCCATAATATTCCGGGAGGGGACATCTGACATAATGTTATGCACCTGCTGAAATACAAATCCTCCCCCTGGAGACGTGATCTCAACATTTTCCTTAACATGCTGTCGAATATCGGCAGGTTTTCCATTGGGTAATATTTCTCTGGTATCACAACCTCCTCCCCATAAGGTTATATCCTTACCAAACTCCCTCTTCAATTTATGTAATTCCATATCAGTGCACGTAAATTGTACGGGATTTATAATCTCAAGGCCTGCATCGATCAAATCTCCAAGCAATGGATACACTCCACCACAGCTGTGTAAACTGACTTTTACCTGTGGGCAGAGTTTTTTTGCGTGCTTCCAGAGGATCTCATGCCTTGGTTTAAAGAATTCCCGGTACATTTTGGGTGACATTTGAGGGCCTGTCTGCATACCAAGGTCATCTCCAAAACCGATAATATCAATATATTCTCCAACAGCATTAAGATAATTAGTTAAATTTTCCAGATGCAGTTCGGTCAATTTATCTAAATAAGCGTGTATAAGCTCTGGATCTGCGGCCAGCAGATAGAGAAAATTATCAATACGGAAACAAAATTGTCCGATTTCTACTAAATTGCCCCCGAAAGTAGCGTATATCGCACGGTCTGTTGAATTGCGCAAATTTTTTGCAGTTGTTTTAAATATTTCCAGCCCCTGTTTATCAAATCCGGCCGGTGCGGGCGGGGTTCCAAGCCTGCACCACAGTATCTGTCGTAAATAGTAAGGGAGCTTTTCAAAAGTTCTATCGTCACTATTTTGCAACGGAAAGCATGTTTGTTCAAAATAGAGGCATCCATTTTTTTGAATACAAATGACCCGCTCTTCATCACCATACACCACATTGCCTTCTTTTGTCCTCTCAACTTTGATAAAAGCAGGTATTTTACATGGAGTACCATCCTGTAATTCCCAGTCCTGCCAATAATCCTCCTTTTTATAAAAATCATGTCCAAGTTCTACGACATCAGCTCCAATAATATTCAGAACATCATCTTCAACAAGGGCAAGCTGCTGGATAAAATCGTACACATATAACTGGCCGGGGGGCAAACCTAAATGCCGGCGTAACCTCTTATATGCCTGAACCATAATTCCGCTGGATCGGTGCCCGCTAAAATCAATTGGGACCTGATCCGGTTCTTTGTGATTTACAGCTGTTATTATGCGCTCTCGCGGTGTCATTGAAAAATACCTCCTGAAATCTTAATTTTTTTCCACCCAAAATTTTATCTATATAACTTTTTCATCCTTGTGTATGTAAACTTCAGTAAAAAGTCGACAAGCCCGGGGAAAAGTAGAAGGATCAGCCTGGTTAATTTCCCGAGCAGCGTCAGTACTGTTTTGAACCTTCTTTTTTTAATACTTTTCAGGATTAACCTGGCTACCCTTTCCTGGGGAATCTGAAAGGAAGGATTTACCGGAATCAGGGAACCGTCGGCAGATAGTACCTTTTTATCGGGATCGTTTTTGGTAAAGCTGATATAGATGATCCCGACATGCATCCCCGAACCTGCCAGCTCGATTCTAAGAGATTCGGCCAGTCCTGTGAGTCCCATTTTTGCCGCGCTGTATGGAGAAGCCATGGGAAGGCCCCTCAGGCCCGCAATACTGGATATGAAGATAAGGCTTCCCTCTGTCTTTTTCAAATACGGGAGGGCGAACCTCGAAGTAAATACCGGGCCGAGGAGGTTT
>DAOVJS010000192.1 GCA_030673105.1 Spirochaetota bacterium | reverse complement strand
CCAGTATTACATCACTTTGATGCCTTTTTTTCTGAATATAGCAAGAAAAATAATATGTATCACGATAACGATAGCGACAACTATTGTAGACATCGCGCACGCGCTCTCGACATAGCCGTCATCAATGAGGTGTATTATTGAAATAGATGCGAGCTGAATTTTAGGAGAAACCAGAAATATGACCGCGCTTATCGTGACCATGCTGCGTTCGAAAAAGAAAAGTATGTTGTTCCAGAAACTTATCCTGCTCAGCGGGAAGATGACCTGAAAAAAGGACTTCGGCAGATCAGCTCCCAGAGAGGTAGACGCTTCATCAACCGATTTATCGATATTTTTCATGTTCGTCATTGTTGAGAGCATGCCCAGCGTAAAGTTGGCAATTAGAATGTTCAGGATTATTATTGAGGCTTTGTAGTAAAGCCAGTTTACCGTTACAAAGGCCAGTATATATCCGAGCCCGAGGACCAGCCCGGGAATCGCGGCCGGTAATACCGTGATGAGATAGAGCAGCTGGCTGCCCCTTGGTTTTCTTTTTTCGACAACATATCCTGCAATCAAGGTGAGCCATCCGCCGAAAAATGCCACAATAATAGATATCCAGAAGCTTGTCCACACAACGGAAATGGACCTTCCCCTGTGTGAAAAGTCGTAATGACGCGTACTGAAGGTTGTAAGCCATTTAAGAATTTGTTTCGATTCCCCGGCCCTTCCTCCCCATACGTCCACGATAGATGTCCATAAAATAGAAAGGAAAATAATGATGATAGACGCCGTAACCAGTATTGAGATTGAGGAAAACAGGGCCTTTTTTGTTTTACTCGAAGGCTTTATAATCGGCCGCGCCGCGCCGCTTATGAGTGAATAATTCCGCTTTGTAAAGTAATTATTGAGAGTAAAGGCAAGTATCGCAGGAACAAGAAGTATCACACTTATTGTCGCGCCGAGATCAAATCTCTGCATACCTTCAACCTGTGTGTATATTTCTGTCGCTAGTACGTTAAAGTCTCCTCCGATAACAATGGGGTTGCCGAAATCGGTTATTGTGAGGTTGAAACAGAGTGCTGCGGCGGAAAAGATACCAAATCTGGCGGATGGTAAGGTTATCTTCCAGAAAACCGTGAGAGGGCCGGCCCCGAGCGACTCTGCCGCTTCATTCAACCTGGTGTCTACTGCGGAAAGGGTGGTAATGAGGATAAGCAGGGCGTACGGAAAGCAGTAAAAAATTTCTGAGATTATGATTCCTGTTGCGCCGTAGATATCCCACTTTCCACCGACCAGGTTTGTAATAAGGCCGTTTCTTCCGAAAAGAGAAATCAGGGCTAACGCCTGAACAACCGAGGGAGCCATAAGAGGGAGTGATGAAACCGATTTATAAAATGTCTTTCCTTTTATTGTTGTCCTTGTTAACGCGTAGGCCACTAGCAATGCTGCTACGGTTGTGACCGTTGTGGTAATAACCGCAATATGAAAGCTGTTATAGAGAGATCTCCTGATCCTTGCCTTGCCGAAATACTCGATGTAGTTCCTGAAGGTAATTCCCGTCTCTGTGACAATGCTTGTTTTCAATATTTGAATAAGCGGCAGTATGAGAAAGAAAAAAAAGAATATTCCAATAATCGCCACTATGGTATATGCTGTTGTCTGGTCCGGAATAACTGTTTTTACAGGTTTAATTATAATTTTGCGATCATCCTTCATCTTTAAACCCCTTAACTTTCAAACACAAGAAAGTCTTCCGGAGGAAAATAAAGAGTCACTGTATCTCCCATTTTCATCATACTTTTCTCAAAATCTTTCTCTGTAATGTCGACTATCACGTGTTTATCAGCAAGTTTTACCAGAGACCTGACAATAACACCTAAAAAGGTAACAACCTCAATTGTTCCTTCTTTCAGGTTCATCTTTTCAAAATCCTTCGGAAATTTCTGCGCATCTTTAAACAGCTGAGTTTTTTCAGGGCGTATTGAAATATTGACGTTCCCCTGCGCTGATTTAAGGGTACCGGGAACGTCCTTTGAAATTGTAAAATTCAACCCTGTTTCTTTGTTTGTGACAGTATTGCCCCATAGCTCTCCTTCAAAGAAGTTTGAAGTTCCGACAAAATCCGCGACGAACCTTGTCCCCGGATTCTTGTAAATTTTTATAGGTTTATCGATCTGCTCAATATATCCTTCATTCATGACAATTACCCGGTCTGAAATGGACAGGGCTTCTTCCTGATCGTGGGTTACATATATCATTGTAATTCCAAGTTCAGTCTGAACCCGCTTGACTTCGGCTCTCAGGTTTACCCTGATTTTTGCGTCAAGGGCGGATAGGGGCTCATCAAGAAGCAGGATTTGAGGGTATGTAGCCAGTGATCTGACCAGAGCCACCCGCTGCTGCTGACCCCCTGAAAGTTCAGGAGGACGCTTATGTTTCTGGTCACTCAACCCGACAAGCTCAAGAAGCTCATCCACCCTTTTTTTTATCTGTGCCTTTGGCACTTTTCTCATTTTTAGACCGAAGCCGACATTTTCCGCCACAGTCATGTGCGGAAACAGGGCGTAGGATTGAAACACAATTCCAAAGTTTCTCTTTTGAGGAATAATGTCATTGATTAATTTACCATCATATTGGACAGTCCCGCTTGTAGGTATTTCAAAACCGGCGATCATCCGGAGGGTGGTAGTTTTACCGCATCCGGAGGGGCCTAAAAAACATACAAACTCTCCTTCTTTTACATTCAGATTCATATCACGTACCGCAACTATCTGATCGAACTTTTTTGTGATATTCGTAAGTATCAGGTCTTTACTCATATGAACTCTCCATTGATAGGCTGGTAAACTTTCAATCATTATGAGATTTTATTTCCAGTCTATGGGTTTTACCTGTCAGCACCAGAAATAGAGTAAGCACAGAATATTAGTCGTATTCTGTGCCTGCTCTTTATCGAACTATCTTAAGAACTTATCCTGCCAGTTGATGAGAATATCTCCTCTGTTTGCTGCCTGCCAGTCAAAATCCATCTGGATGAGCGTGATATCCTCCAGCCGCGGAAGGTCCGGGCGCGCGGGGGGGATCCCCGGTTTTGTAACTCCGATTTTCCACTTCGCGTAGAGATTCATGGCATCGTCAGAAATCGCCCAGTCAAGGAACTTTTTGGCGTTGTTGGGGTGCTTTGCCCCTTTCATGAGAGCGTTTGCCTCAAGTTCATAGGCGCTTCCTTCCGCCGGGAGAACCATCTCGACAGGTTTCCCCTCTTTTTTAAGGTTCGCGATTACAAACGCGAAAGACGCGCCGATTACATATTCACCTGCCGCGGCGTATTTTGCGGGCCTTGAACCGCTTTTGATGTACTGGCCCATTGTCTTGTCAAGTTCTTCAAGGAACTTCCATCCTTCGTTTTCAGCGACAGTTTTGTTCTTATAATCAGGATCCATGGATTCAAGAATACCCGCTACCTGCAGGAATCCGGTTCCCGAGCTTGCGGGGTTGGGCATGATAATGTGGCCGGTGTAAACAGGGTTCGTGAGGTCCTTCCATGAAGTCGGCATCGGAAGGTTATACTCTTTCAATTTTTCTGTGTTTACACAAAACGCTGCCAGGTAAAGGTCGATAGCATACCAGTGGTCGTCAGGATCTTTGAAATGAGCGGGAATTTTTTCCCCGTCTGCGGGCACATAGGGTACGAAAAAACCTCTCTGCGTGAAATCCATTAAATATGTGACAGCCCAGCCGTATACAAGGTCTGCCTGGGGATTTTTTCTTTCGGCAAGCAGCTTTGCCCCAACGACCCCTGTTGAAAATCTCGTCCAGCTTATTTTAAGGCCGGTGGCAGCCTCGGCTGCATTAATATACTCCTCTGTTTCGTCCGTTTCAAGGGATGTGTAAACTATCAGCTCATTTCCCTCATCTACTGCACTGACTTCTTCATCTTTACCGCCTTCCGCAAATAGAGCCGCGGGCACAAGCAGAAGGATTACAGCCAACATAATTAATACTTTCCTCATTTTTTCCTCCTCATTTTATATTTTTAGATTTTAAAAATAATGATTTAAATAATCGTTCACCTCCTTTTCTGAAATTATAGTTGCGGTCATTCTTCTTCATATTATACTGTTAAGCGGAATCAGTAAACAATTTTTTTATTTAATTTATAACGCCCGCTTGACATGTTTATTCCCCGGAATAGAAATAACATCTTCATTTGTCCGATTCCACTTGAAGCAGAACAGTTCATTGTTTTTATTTGAAAAATTACCTCATATCAGCCGCAACTGGCACAATTTCTTGTTGAGCATGTACTGCATCCTGAACCTGAGGCGGATTCTGTTTTTCCGGATGATCTGTGCGCGAAGGTACTGAAAAGT
This sequence comes from Spirochaetota bacterium, assembly GCA_030673105.1. Classification (GTDB taxonomy): domain Bacteria; phylum Spirochaetota; class B62-G9; order B62-G9; family DRHN01; genus DRHN01. Next base: position 72 of record DAOVJS010000192.1, on the reverse strand, counting down.
TTGGCTATTTGTCCGCCATCACACCGGGGACAGGAGATATGTATATTCTTTGACATGACAAGCTGTTCGAAT
>DAOVJS010000187.1 GCA_030673105.1 Spirochaetota bacterium | reverse complement strand
TCAAGACATTTTGATATTGCCTCAAAAGTGGATTTTTCTATGGAAAAACCAAGCTGTGCCGCGAACCTGCAGGCCCTGAACGGCCTCAACCCGTCTTCATTGAAACGTTCAACAGGATCGCCTATTGTTCGGATTATTTTTTTTGCAATATCTTCCCTGCCTTTAAAGGGATCAATAAGCTCATCGGTAGCTGGATTGTATGCAATACCGTTTATGGTAAAATCTCTTCTCGATAAATCCTCCTGAATAGAAGAGGAATATGTAACGGAATCCGGTCTTCTCGCGTCGGAATATTCCCCGTCCTTCCTGAACGTTGTTACTTCCACGTTCCCCCGGGCTGTTAATACGGTAACAGTCCCGTGTTTTATACCTGTTGGAATTGCCCTTTTCATCATTATCATAACCTTTTCAGGGTAAGCATCTGTAGCTATATCGTAGTCACAGATAGTTTTTTTAATGATAAGATCACGTATTGAACCGCCGACAACCCAGGCCTGGTATCTATTTTTATTGAGTATTGTTGTGACGTTTAAAACATGAGCAGGTATTTTCATAATTAGCTGCCATCTAACATTAATGAACCTCAATTATTTTAAAAGTTCTATATAAGCAGGTAAACTTGTAAGTTAATAGTAATAAGGAAAAAATAAAAAGAATAGTAGTAGTGGACAACCTCAATTATTAAGTGGATTGTATAATATTAAAGCTTCGTGAAAATATTGTTTTTTGGTAATACTAAAAAAAGGCAGCCATGCGGCTGCCTTTTCAGAGGTCATAGAGTTCTCATCTTACGGAAATCATCCTATGGCAAATACTCCAAAGGTATCCTACCGTAATAACTGAAGAACCGATTGGGGCGTCGTGTTAGCCTGTGCCAGCATTGCTGTTCCTGACTGCACAAGTATCTGGTTTTTAACGAAATTCACCATCTGCTCGGCCATATCTGTATCCCTGATTCTTGATTCAGCAGCCTGCATGTTTTCGTAACCAGCCATGAGACCCTTTGCAGCGTATTCAAGACGGTTCTGGTAAGCTCCAAGATCAGCCCGCTGTTTTGAAACCTTCATGAGAGCCTCATCAATTGCTCCAATGGCTCTGTTTGCATTTGCGGGTGTGCTTATGCTTATAAAAGTTGCCGCAAAAGCAGGGCCGATTACGTTTTTAAGGCCAAGCCCCTGGGATGACATCGTGCCAATATACATTCTTCTTCTTTGATCCATATTGGCGCCGAGATGCAGCCACATACTTGCCGTAACGGTATTTTCCCCGGTTTGACGTGCGAACCGTCCGGTAAGTATGTTCATACCATTAAATTGTGCATGAGAGGAGATTCTGTCGATTTCATCGACCAGCTGTGACACTTCAACCTGGATTAAAGTCCTGTCATCGGTTGAATATACTCCGTTAGAAGCCTGAACTGCAAGTTCCCGCAGACGCTGCAGGATTGACTGTGTTTCTCCGAGGTAGCCTTCCGCGGTCTGGATAAATGATATCCCGTCTTCAACATTCCATTCCGCCCTTCTCAGACCTCTTATCTGGGAGCGCATCTTTTCCGATACGGCGAGACCGGATGCGTCATCACCAGCCCGGTTTATTTTCATACCGGAAGACAGCTTTTCAATATCCCTGTTTACCTCCCAGGTGGTGAATTTGAGTTGCCGATTTGCAAAAATGGCACTCAGGTTGTGATTGATAACCATTCTTATCCTCCTTGATTATGGGTTTTAGACTTCCCTGTCCTAATGATTGTTTCGGATGAATAATTTTTTCCTTTAGGTGTTTTTCCTGTTATGGTTATATCCATTAATAGCTGGTACTTTGTACCAGAGAAAGCTGGTATTTTATACCGGAATTTATTACAGTTGACATATAAATAATGCAGGTAAAAACCATAGGTGAAAAATAAAGTTTCATAATGTTTGAGAATTCCCTTGACTATAATCTTTGTACTGTTGTAATGGTCCGGTGTTAGCCCGATATTGAAAAAATTTAAATGCAAAAAGGACAAATTAATGAAGGTATATATTTTCCTTAACAGCGGTATTGCAAGAAAAGGATTCTATAAGGAGCACTTTTACAGCTCAAAAGAGAACAGCGATAAGATTATATGTGTCAATGGCGGTTATTTAATCGCCAGGTCTTCAGATGTTCATCCTCATTATGTCATTGGAGATCTCGATTCCCTGAAAGGAGATGTCATTGATCAAGGCCCGGAATTAATTAAGTACCCTGAGGAAAAAGATTTTTCCGATTTTGAGCTGGCCCTGCAAAAGGCATCGGAGCTGAAGCCGGAGACAATTTATGTGTACGGTGCCCTTGGGGGGCGAAAGGACCATGAAATAATTAACATTCTCCTCCTTGCATACAGTAATATTAACGCGGTCTTTATTGAAGAGCAGATTGAAATATATAATGTTATTGAGAAACTCAACATTCATGAGAAAAAAGGGTATATTTGCTCGCTAATTTCTTTCGGGGCTCCATGTCTGGTAAAGAAAATGGAGGGCTTTAAATATATTCTTAAAGAAGAATTTTTAGAGCCATCAAGCAGGGGACTTTCCAATATTATCATTGATAATGAAGCATGCATACATACGGGTAAAGGGAACCTCATTGTTATTGTCAGCAGGAACATACTGTAGATGTAGTTTATAAAACAGTGTTTTCAGGAGGACCGGCCGTTATCGGTGAGATTACTAAAAGCTTTTCTCAGTACTTCCATTGTCTGGACAGGGTCTTCTACAATTATTTTGGCCCCGCCTATGATATCAATAAAACCCAGCTCGTTTGGGTACCTGGGAATTACGTGCATATGCAGATGTGAAATGCTGGCACCTGCGAAATCGCCGGTGTTATAACCAAAATTATATCCGGAAGGTGAGTAGATTGTGTCAAGGACATCAAGACTATTTTTTAAAAGGAGATTCATTTCAGCTTCCTCCTCTCGTTTGAAATCCCTGTAGTCAATTATATGCCGTTTTGGAAAAACCAGCAGGTGACCGGGATTATAGGGAAATTTATTCACACATACTGCTGTATATTCACTTTCGGCAACCATAAGATTAACAACGCAGGAGTTGCCATTCGCGATTGAGCATAGAATACAGTCCACCCTGTGCTTTGCCCCTTTTATATACTTAAGTTTATCTATTGAAAATAGATTGTGAAAATTTAATGGCATATGTTATTTCTTTTTAAGTAATTCCCAGAACTTCACATACTCATACCATTTACGTTTCACTGCTGTTTCCTCTTCTTCTCCCGGTTTTTCTTCTGAGGGCTGTTCCTGAATTTCCCATTCGGCTTCCTGTTCTGAAGGAGCAACTGTTTTTTCAGGAACCGTTTCTTCAGGTAGGAAACGTTTTACACCCAATTCTTCTTCATTAAGCATTCTGGGAAATCCTGTACTCTCATCCTGCGGCAGGACAATCACCTCGACTCTTTCACTGAGCTTCTGGATATAGAAGTATTTTAAAAGGTGAGGGTACTGCGAGATAAGCTCACCATACCTTCTTAGTCGTTCGAACTCCAAATCCTCATCCATTTGCCTTTTTAAATACTCTGATTCCTTTAAGATTCCCTCCTCTTTCAGAGCGTACAGACTTTCCATATAGGCGGAATATCTTTTTAAAGCTTCAACATATACATCAATCTGCGGTATTTCACTGAAGGTAATGGAGACTTTCACGTTTTTTAAGCTGTACAGGCGGGAGTATTCCATCACGTTTCCAACAAGTTCATCTTTAAGATCATCCAGAACTTTATAATCAAAAAGCCGGGCACTGTACGCGTACCTGGTCATGCCCTCTATTATAAAGGCGGACACCATTTCATTCGCAAGAGATGAAATTTCATTTTTGTAAAATTCCTTAAAATCTGTAAGGAGCCCGTTTTCCAGTAGTTTTATCGCGGCATCAAAGTCTATTTTATATTGAACATTAACGTTCATTTTGAGCACGAAATTTCCAAAATCCTTCAGACTTTCACTTTTTGGAAGGGAGGCTGCCACACCTGTATCAACGGTATAGGGTTCTTTTTCAATGAGGTATAGATAAAATGTCTTCGGTATCAGTTTCTGCCAGAGCCAGTATAAATTTCCCGATTCTAACGGAAAATTCACTGTTCCTGAGATGGTTGAGTGGGCTAATCCAAAGAAATCGGGTTCAATTTTTATCCAGCCAAAATAAAAAACTGCGCCTGCCGCAATGATTAGGAGGATAAAAATAATAATAACGGTTTTCATTTAGACCTTCCTTGTTAGAATAATAACCATGGCTGCTGATTTTTATAATAAAACATTTATGGTTTTATCTATTAATATTATGGTATTTTGTACCATAATTTATTTTTACACAACTAATAATTTAGGTAAAACCCATAGGCAAGAAATAATTTCTCATAATGATTGACAGGTTTACCTGCCTATTATTTTAAAGCAATAGTGTATAAATACAATAAATATTTTCAGTAAAAACGCTGGCAATAAAAAAGACAGTCAGGGAGATCAAAGATACTACGGGCCTTCCTGTTATATCAACTGTCAGGAGCAGGGAAGAATCCGGGGTTGCTGATGTGAATAATGAACTGACTGATCCTCAAAGACTTGGTTTAT
>DAOVJS010000155.1 GCA_030673105.1 Spirochaetota bacterium | reverse complement strand
GTTTTTCCATTTAGGATAAAAAGCAAGCCGGAAAGCGTGGTAAAAAGTACATCCATGCCTCCGTCAGAATCAATATCAGTTAACGCTATTCTTCCGATTGTTGTACCTTCTTCTGTTTTATAAGTCCACTTCTCTCTTCTTGTCTTCCCTTCTATTGCTTTAAGCACACCACTTTCATCGATTAAAAGAATCTCGATATTTTTATCTCCATCCGTGTCTCCCACAGATGGAGCTGTTTTATATATGCCATTCATTTCATATTTAAAGAGGCGCTTTCCATCCATTCCATATCCTGTTAATATTCCATTTTGAGTCAAAGAAATAATGTCATACTTTTTATCACCATCCAGGTCACCTATCGAGCTGCTCCCGGCGGGCCTGCCGAAAATGCTCCTTCTCCACAGCCCCCAGCCTGTTTTCCCGTCAATAGCGTATAAATAGCCGTTCATTGTTGAAAACACAACATCTTTTACAGAATCATTATTTATTTCAATCCCGACAGGTGAAAATATTATTTCACTTTCCGCGTCAAAAAATCTCCAGATCTCAAAACCCGAACTCCCGTCTATTGCCACAACATCCATTCCAAGTGTCGTAAAAATAACATCCTTAATTTTATCCCGGTTCACGTCTATTAGAAGCGGCAGAGCGGTAATTTTATCATTATTTCTATAAACCCACAGTCTCTCTAATTTAGCCGTGTACGTGTAAGATACGATTTCACCATCTTCAAATATAATGATTATATCTTCTGAATTGTCACTGTTTAGATCTGAAAGGATCGGCTCATAAAAGGCCCTGCCGAATTCCTCTTTGAAAATCGGGACGCCGGTATTCCCGTTCACCGCGATAAGCGTCCCATTTTTCGTGCCGAAGAGAAAGTCATGGAATTTATCTTCATCTATTTTTCCAACTGTACCCGCTCTTATGAAAGCTCCATCCGTTTCCAGACCTTCAGGGTATTTCCATACTACATCAATATTTATATTTTCGCTCCGGGAAATCTGGTTTTGATTATAAATACTCCTCTCTTTGAACTCCCGTATTTCACTCTCACTGTAAATAGGTTCCTCTCCTAATTCAAATTTCTCTATCTCGGGTATTTCAACTCCACTCAAAAAGGCGAGTGGTTCTATTATCCGTCTTATATCACCTGCCAAAGGCCTTTCTATACCGGCTTCTCCTTCTTCAAAAAAAGTAACCTCAAGCTGCTCTCCTTCCGGAAGTATTTCAGGTTGTTCTTCAGGGAAGATTCCGGGTTGTTCTTCAGGGAAGACTTCCTCACCGATTTCTTCTTCATAGGCAGGTTCCCCCTCTTTATTTCTTGTAAAAATATTTATAATCGGCGAGAATATCCTCGTTATAAATCCCTTCTCCTGAAGCTCCTCCTCCTCGAATTCTTCAAACACCTCAGGCTCTTCACCGGTTTCCGGAAAGGCCAGCTCCTCCTCCGGCGGTACAAATTCCTCCTCAAAAGGCGCTGTCTCGACTGAGGGGGTCTCTTCTTCAGAAGTTATCTCTTCCTGATATAAGGTCAATTCCTCCCCGGCTTTTAGAGGTACCTCAACCTGAACATGGACGGGTGTTTTCCTGAAAAAAAGTCTCCATAAACCGCGTGGTATTGCGACCGCATCCCTGTCGGCTATAATTTCTCCCCCCAATTCAGGGAGGATGAGTTTTTCCCTTTTCAATAAACCTTTAAAACTAAACCTTCTTTCCCTCGTCTCTAACTCAATCGCTGCCTCTTCTTCCGCTCCTATCACCGGCTCCTCTGATTTTTCCCTTTTAACTTCCCTCTTCTCTGTATCCCGGGCCGGTTCATCAGGTGTTACAACCTCGCCTATCGGCTGGGCCACCTCAGGCGAAATCCCCCTGATGGTGAAATAGAAGATAAGAAAAATGGATAGAAATATAATCAGCGCTCCGGTACCCACATACAGGAAGAGCTTGGTTCTATCCCCGACTCCGCGCTTTTTGGAAGGGTAAAACAATCCTATAACCGGACCGAAAGAGATTCTGTCCCCATAGTTGAGATTAACTCTTTCTATCTTTTTCCCGTTTACAGCAGTGCTGTTATTGCCCGAAACATCGGCTATTGAATACGCGCCATCCGCTGTTTCGATTTCTGCCTGATTGGGAGCAACCTCGTCGTTATCCAGGACAAGATCGTTATCCTGCGCGTGCCCGACCTTGTACCTGGGCTGGTCAAATTCAACTTCATTGATTATATTATCAGGGTATCGTATTATCAGTTTGGCCATAAACCCACCTATATAAACTCATTTTATTATCGACCTTTTTCATTAAAATTAAACAGTGGATGGTCCTCTTAATGCCCTTGCCAATGTTAGAATATCGACATTTCTGACCTTCGCATTGAACAATGAATGAGCGCATTCAGAAGCGGTCGCGCCGGTAGTAAGTACGTCATCAAAGAGCAGAATATTTTTTTTATACAGGAATTCTCTCCATCTTCTTTTAATAATAAAAAGGTCGGTGACGTTCGAGAGTCTTTCTTTCCGCGTTGTAATTTTACTCTGGGGCTGTGCATTTCCTTTTCTAATAATGACATTCCCATAAAACGTGATAGCCGTTCTCTTTGAAATCTCCCGGGCTATGAGATGAGATTGATTAAAACCTCTTTCTGAGTATCGTGACCGGCTCAGCGGCATCGAAATCAAAATATCATGATCCATAATGTATTGCATTTTGTGTTTGAGAAGCAATTCTGCAAAAAGCCTGTACAGCGACCTCCTGCGGTTAAATTTATAAAGGTGAATAAGCTCTCTCAATTTCCCGTTAAAAACTCCCAGGGATTCATTTTTATTGTAATGAAAAGTCAGATCCCTGCACTGGTTACAGGAGTTTTCATCTGTCGTTAAGCCAGCAGGCAGAGGCGCACCGCATCCGGGACAGAAGGGCTGCTCGATCAGTTCTATACTGCTCAAACATCTACGACAGATACAGCTCCTCTTTTCAAGTATCCTCCCGCAGAAGCTGCAGCGATTTGGAAAGAGGATGTTTATTAAAGGCCTGGATATATCGACAATAGAATTATTCATTTTACAATACTGCCGGGCTGAGTGGACATCTTCGTCTATACATATTAATATAACACTCAATTTCTGTATACTGGCATTATTTTTCAACCCGGGGTATTTTTATTCCTTAATTGCGCCCATGGTAAGACCCCTCACGAGATATCTGGACAATACTACCGCCAGAATCACAGGGGGTATAATGGCAAGGATTGACAGAGAAGCTACCTTCCAAAAATCGAGGCCCCTTACGGTGAGAGAACCTGCTATTAAAACAGGAAGAGTCATGGCTTTTTTAAACCCTAAAACTATTACAAAAAGAAATTCATTCCATGAAAATATAAATGACAAAACATATACCGCAACCAATCCGGGAGCAGCAATTGGTAAGGCTATATATAAAAAAGCTTTAAGATGTCCACATCCATCAATCATTGCAGCTTCTTCCAGATCTTTCGGAAGCTCGGAATAAAAGTCAAGCATAAGCCATACAGATAACGGAAGATTCATCGTTACGTGCACCATGATAATTCCTAGAACATTGTCCAAAAGATGCAGTTTTTGCATAATTAAAAAGTAAGGAATCATAACAGCGACAGGTGGAAACATCCTGTTTGAAAGGATCCAGAGGGCGATATCTTTGTTTTTCCACTTTTTAAATTCGTATCTTGCAAGGGAATACCCTGCAAATGCACCTAACAGTAGTACTACTATACTGGAAAGTGTCGCAATAACAATACTGTTTCTTAAAGATCTCAGCGTTCTGTCTCTGGTTTTGACAAAGGCATCATTCCAGGCATATAGAGTTGGTTTGAACTGCTTGTAGGGAATAAAAGTGGGTTTATATGAATCCCCAGGTTCCTTAAAGGATGTAATGACTGCCCATATAACTGGAAATAGTGTCCAAATGGCAAAAATGATAACAATAAGAATAATAACCGCCGCACCTATAGGTTTTCTTCTTCCGATTCCATGTTCTGTGATCATACATACTCCTGATACGAAAATACAATTTATTAAACAATAAATAGAATAGGTGAAACTTCCAAATTTAATAAGCCTGGCAGTACCGGCCGCATACTCAGGCTTTGTCTATATTTAAAACTTATGGTTTTATTCATTAAAAGCTGGTACTTCGTACCAGAGGAAGCTGGTCTTCCTCCCGCCTGCGGGCTTTTGTACCAGCACCCTCCGGTATTTTAATACCGGCTTTATTATCGTAAACAAAGAAATAATCAGGTAAAAACCATAGGTGAGCAATAAAATCTCACAATGATTTAAAGTTTACTTTCCTATTCTTAAAAGTCACTACTTTCTAAAAAGCATCATACACGGTTATTCTGTTTTTACTTTTTTAAATCTTGAAATTAAAACAAGGGCAAGAATTAGTAGTATTATGAGAAAAAGCCATGAAGCTGCAGAGCCCCTGCCAAGTTTAAACCATTTCATTCCGATTATATATATATAGAAAGATAAAGATTCTGTTGAGCTTCCAGGGCCTGCTCCTGTTATCCCAAATACCAGTTCAAAAAGTTTAAAAGCGTCAATCGCTCTTATTAACGATATGGTAACGATTACAGGCGCAACCAGGGGAAGGGTGATATTTGTGAACATCTGCCAGGAATTAGCACCATCAACTGCCGCAGCCTGGTAGAGCTCTACTGGAAGAGATTGAAATGCAGCAAGCAACGCAAGAAACATAAAAGGAGTCCATTCCCATATATCAACCATTATTATGGTAAACGGTGCCATATTTGCGCTCGTTGTCCACTTTACCGCGCTTAAGCCTATAAATTTTAGCATTGTGTTAATAACACCAATATCGGGGTGAAGCATCATTCTCCATAAAAATGCAACTGCTATGGGTGGACATGCCATAGGAATAAGATAAATTACTCTAAAAAAGTTTCTCCCTTTAAATTTATGACTTAAAAGAAAAGCGAGGATAAGCCCTAATATGAGCTCACCGGTTACACTTATCCCGACATACATTGATGTAAATCCAAGGGCATGCCAGAAACGGGGGTTCTCGAATAAAAAGTACTTGTAATTATCCAGTCCAACCCATTCAGGCCTGGGCATTATATTGGCGTGCCATTTTGTGAGTGAGAGAGACAGCGTCCATACAAGAGGTAAAATCGCCATAAGCATGAGATAAACGAGTGCGGGCAAAAGAAAAGCCCATTTAACATTTTTCCTCCCGATCGAAGCTGCCGCCATATTTTTTCCTTACATTAAAATTATAAAATTAAACAGGGTGCCGCGTATGGCACCCTGCCTTTTTGAACGATCAATTATTATAATCCCAATGAACTTCTGTAAAAAGCTTTCTGTTGCTCGAATCCTTTCTCCTCTGTAATTCTCACCCAGTCTTTGTAAATCCGCTCACACCCCTCTTCTGGTGATATCTTTCCAGAAAGAACTGCATTGAGGTGAACATCCAATGATGAGCCAGCCCCAGTATAGTACTCTGGTGTTCCGGGTATCATCAAATCGGGTACTGCATTCGGGTCTTGAAGAATATCGGAAATTGCTTTCAGATATGCTTTAACAGATTCTTCACCCCAGCCTCCTCTAACCCAGGCATCGGGAGCCTTAAAGTGTGACCGCCTCCATGGATTTGCTCCTGTATACCCATGGATGCCACACACATCCAATAAGCTACGTTCGGGGGTGGTCATATAGGTACCAAAATGGTATGCAGCATCTTTTTGTGGTGCAGCCTTCGGTATGACCCATACCCATCCACCAAAGTTGAGGAAGTTCACTGTATGCTGTTTCTCAAT
>DAOVJS010000035.1 GCA_030673105.1 Spirochaetota bacterium | reverse complement strand
TGGCAAAGTACTGCATTGTGGGTGAGGTAAAGCCCGAGTACCTTGAAGAGTACAAAAAGCTCCATAGAGAGATACACAGGGGTCCCTACAGGGAGCTCCTGAATGTTATAAAGGAATCCGGAGTGAAAGAGGAAGCAGTTTTTATGCATGGAAATTTAGCGATCATCTTCTATGAGGCAGAAGATCTCGACCTCTGCTATAAACGCCAGGGTAGTGCAGAGGCTGTAAAGCGATGGAATGAGCTGATGGCCCCGATGTTTGACTCATCATATAAGTTCAACGTGTCTGAGAAGCTGCCCGTGCTTAAGAAGGTTTTTGATCTCAACGAGCAGCTTGAGGGAGAGCTAACTGTCTGATTAATCTATTAATGAGCAATTAGATGGAGCTTTTCACTACTGTATGAGAGGAGCAGGATTTGGACAAAAAAGGGGAGTTTGAAGTAAAGGTAAAAAGAACACGAAGATACCTCCAGGAGAAGGGTCTTGATGGTGTTTATCTGAAGCGCCGCTGCAATTTTACCTGGATTACCTGCGGGGGGGATAACCGCATTGTCGATCACAGTGAGGACGGGTGGAGTGGAGTTCTAATCACAAAAAAGAAGGCGGTACTCATCACAGACAATACAGAGATGCCCAGGATCGTTGATGAAGAGATCAAGGGCCTGCCCCTTAAAACCTGCGAGTATACATGGTACAAAGCAGAGCTGCAGGATTCAATCGCGAAGGTGTGCGGGAGCAATAATATTGCGTGCGATATTGAGATTCCGGGGCTGAAGCGGCTCCAGCAGGATTTCGACCGCATTCAGTACCAGCTCACAGAGCCGGAGCTTGATAGATTCAGAGACCTGGGAAGATTAACCTCAAAGGTATTCACAAAGATAGGTGGGGGAATAGAGCCCGGGATGACAGAGCTTGACGTGGCCGCTATGATATCATATGAGCTTATAAGACTGAACATAAAGCCGCACCTCATCCTTGCGGCAGCTGACAGGAGAATATCGGATTACCGTCATCCAATACCGACAATGCATAAGATTTCGAACTACGTCATGTACGTGACTGTTGCTGTTAAGTGGGGTTTAAACCTCTCTATTACAAGGTTTGTACACTTTGGGGAGCCTTCGGCTGAATTGAAGAAGAAGCACAATGCAATAGTAAATATCGATGCAAGACTTATTCACAATACGAGGCCCGGGAGTAAGATAACTGATATTTTCAGGCAGCACAGGGAAAATTTCGCTCAATATGGCTATCCGGATGAATGGAAGAACCTGCACCAGGGAGGTTCAGCGAGCTACAGGATAAGGGATGTGAAAGCAACACCAGATACTCCCGCATCTGAAGTAGTTTTGGAGAATCAGGCCTACGCGTGGAACCCTTCAATTGCCGGGATAAAGAGTGAAGATACAATTCTTGTCCTGAAGGATAAAAACGAGATCATTTCAGAAGATACAGGATGGCCTTTAGTTGAGGTTGATGTCGATGGAAAAAAGATAAAAAGGCCTGATATCCTTATCAAATAGAAAATATACAGTTTGATGATTTAAATTCGGAAACAATTCAAAAGGAGAATGATCATGAGTACCCGGATAGTTTTTATCGGTGCAGGGAGCACAATGTTCTCAAAATTACTTATGTGCGATATATATTCCCACACTGCTTTAAAGAAAGCCACCATTGTTCTTGAAGATATAGACGAGCAGCGTCTCGATCTCACCTACAGACTCGCTAAAAAAATACTAAAGGATTTTGATTTACCCGGGAAGATTAAAAAAACCACAAATCAAAAAGAAGCGTTGAAGGATGCTGATTTTGTCATCAGCATGATCGCAGTTGGTGGACTTGATGCCTGGGAAATTGATAAGAATATACCGTTGAAATACGGCGTAGATCAAATAGTTGGCGATACCCTCGGGCCCGGCGGGGTGTTCAGAGCCCTTAGGCATATTCCGCCAATCCTCAGTATTGTAAAGGATATGGAGGAGCTCTGCCCGAAGGCCCTCTTTATTAATTATGCTAACCCGATGGCAGCAATAATGTGGGCTGTGAATAGGGCAAGCAGCATCAAGAATGTGGGGCTTTGCCATAGTGTACAGGCGACGACAAAGGAAATAGCCGGATATATTGGAGCTGCTGAATGGGAGAATTATCCTATAACAAATGAGGACTGGCATGAGTTTTACTACCGGCCATTACCTGAAAACGTGAACTTTTACGTTGCCGGGATCAATCATATGGCCTGGTATCTCAAATATGAGGTTGATGGCGAGGATGCCTATCCGGAGATTCGTGAAGCATACAATGATGCGCGAGCCTATGAAGCCGACACGGTACGGTTTGAGATTTTAAAGCATTTTGGATATTTCGTTACTGAATCGCCCCATCATTTTTCGGAATACGTTCCCTATTTCAGGAAGAGCCCGGAAACGATAAAACGGTTCATGAGTTATACATGGAATGCCCTGGAGATTGTAAGGGAAAAGGGAAAGGGGGATGATGAATCTGTACTTCGACAGATAGAGGGGAAGGAAAAAATAGAATTACAACCGAGCGTTGAATATGGAGCAAAGATCATTAACTCCATGGTGACCGGAGAGGAGATCAGGATCAACGGGAATGTAAATAATAATGGATTAATTACGAATCTTCCTGATAACTGCTGTGTTGAAGTTCCCTGTCTGGTCGATAAAAACGGGATCAATCCATGCTATGTGGGTGATCTTCCACCCCAGCTTGCGGCTCTTGACAGGACGAATATAAATGTTCAGTCAATGATTGTTGAAGCAGCGCTTTCAGGGAGTAAGGAGGCTGCACGTCAGGCAATAATGCTCGATCCTCTCACATCGGCTCTGCTTACACTGGATGACACGAGAAAAATGGCAGGCGAGATGTTCGATGCAGAGAGCCAATGGCTTCCACAAATGGAGTGATGTTACAGGAGGAAGATGTGAGCCTTTTACGGGTTGATAATATCAATAAGACCTTCGTGACAACAAGGGCTCTGCGGGATGTTAAGTTCGAAGTTGAAGAGGGGGAGATCAGGGGGCTCGTTGGGGAGAACGGCTCTGGAAAATCAACCCTCGCGTCAATCATTTCCGGAATCATCTACCCGGATAACGGAGAGATGTTAAAACATGGAAAATCGTACGAACCGGGGTCGTTGCTTGATGCAAACAGATCTAAAATCAGTATCGTTGTCCAGGAAATGGCGACAATTGATGGATTAACGGTGGCTGCAAACCTCTTTCTGGGAGAGGAAAAGCTCTTCAAGAAGTTTGGATTTCTTAATACTTCCGGTATGAATAAAAGCAGCATGAAGGTTCTCCAGAGATTTGGAATAGAAAACATAAAACCTGATGCTGACATCAGTTTCCTATCCTTTGAGGACAGAAAGCTTGTTGAATTTGCAAAGGCGCTCTATGTGGAACCTGACCTTTTAATAGTTGACGAAACAACGGCAGCCCTGTCCCAGCACGGAAGGGAAATACTCTTTAGAGAGATTGAGAGGTTAAAATCTAAAAACAGGTCTGTCATCTTCATCTCCCATGATCTTGGTGAGGTTATTGAACACTGTGATCACATTACCATTATGAAGGATGGTGAGATTGTAGATACTGTTACAACAGGTAGTCTTAAAGAGCGGGCACTGAAGGAGTTGATGGTGGGAAGGGAGCTGCAGCAGAGCTACTATAGGGAGGACACAGAGGCATTTTACTCTGATGATGTCGTGCTTGGAGTAAGCGATCTGACTCTCGAGGGCTCATATTACAATATCTCCTTCGAATTGCACAGAGGTGAGGTCCTTGGTATTGGCGGTCTCACTAACTGCGGGATGCATCTCCTTGGAAAGACTCTTTTCGGACTGGAAAGTGCCTCCTCCGGAACTATTGAAGTGGTAAAGCGGAAAAAGGTGATTACAAACTATGTTGAAGCAATTGCGAACGGCATAGGGTATCTTCCAAAAAACAGAGACCAGGAAGGACTGATGCTCCTTTCGAGCATAAAGGACAACATATGTTTGCCCTCTCTATCAAAGATACAGAGGAACACATTTATCTCACCGAGAAAGGAACGGGAGCTTGCTGAATCCGGAACAAGGCAGCTCAACATCAAGATGAGCTCAATCAATCAGTTTTGTCTCTATCTGAGTGGTGGGAATAAACAGAAGGTCACACTTTCGAAATGGCTGGTGAGGGATTCGGATATTCTTATCCTTGATTGCCCCACAAGGGGTATAGATGTTGCAGTCAAAGCATCCATCTACAGTCTTATGCAGGAGCTTAAAGTGAAGGGGAAGTCAATAATAATGATATCTGAAGAGTTGCAGGAACTCATAGGAGTGAGTGATAGAATCATTGTTCTAAAGGATGGAAGAATAAAGAGGATATTCAGCAGAAGAAAAGATCTGACTGAAGAAGAGATCATACACTACATGATTTAACAGCAGGAAGTCAATTCTGGATGAGAAAAATGAGAGGAATCAAGAAGATAATACCATACCTCGGCCTTATAATGATAATAATACTTTTTAGCGCATTAACCCAGGGCAGTCTCATTACATTTCGCAATTTAAAACTCATCTTCAATCAGGCAGTTGTGCTCATCATTGCATGCATTGGTGTTACTTTTGTTATGTCACAGGGGAGTCTCGATCTTTCCCAGGGTTCACTTTTAGGCATCAGTGGAGCAATGGCTGCAACCTTTGCAGCCTTAAATACAACGCTTTCTTTACCTATGGCTCTATTAACTGGTATTGCTGTCGGGCTCATCAATGGATCATTGCTCGCATTTTTTAAGATACCATCCTTTATCATAACTTTATGTGTATTGTTTATCCTCAGGGGATTGACTGTTATTGCGACTCACTCGGGATCAATTCCAATCCCCTTTGAGATGTTAGAACTTGATTCATATCAGATAAAGGTACCACTTCTCGTAACTATAATAGTAATTGCCTGCTATTTCTTTAATTACACGAAAATAGGGAAGAGCATGAGGGCAATTGGCTCTGGTGAGGTGTCTGCGAGATACTCCGGTGTGCCGGTAGAGAGGATGAAGATTCTCGCGTACCTGGTATCAGGTGTGTTATGCGGACTTTGCGGTTGGCTAAATGTTGTGAGAACTGGCGCGGCAGATTCAAAAACAGGATTGCTCTTTGAGCTCGATATTCTCACAGCTCTTGTGCTCGGCGGCATGCCTTTGACAGGTGGATCGAGTGCGAAGTTCCATAGTGCAATTATAGGTGGGCTTATGCTTGCTATTTTGAGCAACGGGATGGTACTCGTTGGTATCAAGGCTGAGTTGCAGCAGGCGGTAAAGGGTGTGATCTTTCTGCTTGCAGTGTACCTCTCATTCGAAAGGGAGAGTGTTGTCTTAATAAAATAATAGAAAGGGGGTGATAAGGAGATAGGAAAAGGTACAAAATCAATGGGTTTTATAAATTTTTTTAAGGAGGATGTAAAAATGAAAACAAAGAAAGTTTTGAGTATTGTATTGTCGCTGGTATTTGCATTCGTACTGTTTGGAGCTCATATGCTCTTTGCTGAGAAGGAAGAGGAAAGACCGTACCTCATTGGTGTATCGATCTGGGCCGATTCAGGTCCTCTATCCAAGAAGGTTATTAGTAATCTGCGATATGCAGCAGACGTATTGGGAGCAGAGGTTGAGGTCGCAGTCGATGGGTTTAAACCCGACAATCAAGTCTCCAATATTGAAAACCTCATAGCCAGGGGCTGTGATGCGGTTATGATCTGCAACTGTACAGATGCTGTTGTTCCCAAATTTGTTAAATTGGCAGATGAATCAAAAGTTCCATTGGCCCTTTATTTCAGGAAGATCAATGATCCCGAGATAAAGGCTTATGCAGAAAGTTCGCCTTACTTTATTGGGAACGTTCATGAGGATGAGGTTGCTGTCGGGTACAGCCTTGGAAAGGCACTCGCTGCTAAGGGATGCAAGAATGCGGTGATCATAAACTACAACAAGGGTGATACGACAGCTGAGAATCGTTACGTAGGGTATAAAAAGGCATTCGCGGAGACAGGTATCAATCTGCTAGGAGAGCAATGGGATATCCTCGATGCCGAGAAGGCTGCCAATACAGCAGAGCGCTTCATTGCAGCGTTTCCGGAAATCGATGCCATTGCAGTAGGAGGAGGCGGAGGTGGTCCGCTCTCCGGTACAATAAGGGCAGTAAAGAACCATAACAAGGTTGGACAGATCCATATCACAGCATCAGACTTTGGTCCTGACATTGAGAATAGTCTGAAAAACCAGGAGGTTGCGGCTATGTCGGGTGGCCACTGGACGGATCCATTCTTTACTTTCATCCTGCTTTATAACTATGTAGATGGACACCCTCTCAGCGATAAGGTTGAAACGATAACAATGCAGCCGATTTACCTTACATCTGTCTCTGATGCGCAGGATTATACAAAATGGTGTATGGATGAACCTCCGTACAATGAGGAGGAGATCAAGAATATGACGGTAAAGCACAACAAGGGCTTCACTCTTTCTGATCTCAGAAGAATTGCAGCTGCATTCTCACTGGAAGACGTTATGGAGAGACATAAGTAGTTATTAGCCGGAGTATCAAGAAATAACTTTATGAAGTTACTTAGAAGAGTGATCCTTACCAGGGGCTTTTGCTCCTGGTAAGAAAAATAGCTTTGAAGAGGTGGACTGGGTAGGATGAACAAGGGCTTAGGTAAAAAAATTCTAACTGTGCTCATACTTCCATGCGCAGTGTATGCCATATTTTATGCCCTTCAGCCAAAGAGATTCGGTAATCTGCAAACCCTGTATATCATGTTTCAGCAGGCCTTTCTCCCATCAATATCCGCGTGGGGATTGTGCTTTGTCATGACACTCGGCCTGTACGATCTCAGCATAGGTGCAATAATTATCCTATCGGCGATTGTTGGAACAAATCTCACACTATTCATTGGAACGGGCTTTGGATACATCTGGCTTTTTTTCGGCTGCCTGGCCACCGCTGTTATTCTTGAGCTTATCAATGCTACCGGCTACAATTTACTGAAGATCCCTTCTATGATTGTGACAATCGGGCTTATGATACTATATGAAACTGCAGCAAACTTTATGGGAAATGCAGTACTCCCGTACGAGTTGAGCATATTCGGCAGGGCACCGTATAACATAATAGTAGGAATAATTTCTTTAATAATAGCCTACTTTTTATACAACCGTACGCAGATTGGGATGCAAATAAAAGCTATTGGTGGTTCTGAGATCATTGCGAGAAACGCAGGAGTTAATGTTGGTAGAGTCAAGATGTATGGTTTTCTGCTCTGCGGAGTATTTCTGGGTATCGCGAGTTTCCTTTCTGTAAGCTATGGAGGGTTAATCATCCCCTCAACGAGGATGTCGAGTATCCTGAGGCTGTTTCCACCTTTGATGGGATATTTTATTGGTATTGCTCTCAAGAAGGTCTGCAATATTATCATCGGTGTTTTTATTGGAGAGGTGGTGATCATTATGGTTGTAACAGGTATGGTGACAATGGGTGTTCCTACAACCTATCAGCAAATGATTACCGGATTGTTCCTGCTAACTGTTGTAGGAATTGCAATCAAAGCAAAAAAGGATGAAGTGGTAAAATAAATTTCAAACATCACGGCAAACAGTCAGATAAAAGTGAGCTATCAATTCCTATGTCGTGGTTTGGGGAGGAGGTTACAGTTTGATGCTCTGGGCAGCCGTCTATACGTTGAGTGAATGAAGATCCACGTGTGTTTGAGCTTCAAGCACTCCTCTGACTTTGCTGTATTGAGCCTCTGGATTAACAGGGTTTTCGGGTATAATTCCGCACAGTACTCTCATTGCCTCAAGTGCTGTCCTTACCTGTAATTTAATTTGAGATTCCACTGAATACCATGACGCGTGGTCAGAGAGAATGATTGAGTCGAGTGCCGTCAGAGGATCGTTGATATCAAAGGGTTCCTTTTCATAAACATCAAGCGCCGCCCCGGAGATAAATCCTTCTTTCAGGGCTGTATAGAGGGCATTTGTGTCAATAACCTGTCCCCTTGATGTGTTGATGAGTATTGAGCTCCTTCTCATCTTTCGGAATGTGTTCAGATTGAAAAGGTGGTATGTCTCCTCGTTCAGGGGAACATGAACGGATATGTAATGCGAGATCATGACAAGTGTATGGAGGTCGAGCCGCAGAACACTATCCTTTTTAAATATTTCTTCGGGCACATAGGGATCAAAGGAGACAACCCTGAAAGGAAACCCTGACAGCCTTTTCCTCACTTCCCGTGCGGTTTTTCCGTACCCGACCAGCCCAAGTGTTTTATTTTTAGTACTGAATACAGGGTAATCGGAAGTCAAATCCCAGGCTCCCAGACGGACAAATCGGTCTCTTAATGGAATCCGCCTGATCGCGGCCATAAGAAGGGCAATCGTATGGTCAGCAACCTCACAAACACAGTAATCAGGAACAATGGTGACAATGACCCCGTGTCTTGTAGCTGATTCAACATCTACATTATCATATCCAATACCATACCTGGAAATTACACGGAGTTTAGTAAGTTTTTGAAACGCTTCATCTCCAACAGGAGTCTGTCTCAGCAATAGGGCGTCCGCATCACCGCACTGCTCGATAATATCTCTTTCTCTTTTACAATGAGCAAATAGAAGCTCTCCACCGGCCTTTTCGATAATCTCCTGTTCTGCCGAGTAGTCTGAATAACTCTTCTCTACCACATATATTTTCAACTTTTCCATTGGAAACCTCGATTTTGTGTATTAGCCGTGATAGTAATTTTCTCCTGTTCTGTTTTTAATTTTCTAAATTGTATTTTTATATTAGTATTATAATACTTAAAAGAATTACATGTACTTACACTCTGACCTAAAAGATTGCCCGACTATGATTAAACATCGGAAAAATTGATAAATAATCAAATCAACAATTTTTTAAATCAGCCTGGTAGGTTTATGAGATTAGTGAAGGTTTTTATTTTAAGTTTCTTTCTCCTGACTTTTTGCTCTTATGGTGCAGACACTTCAAGCCCGGACAAAGAGGGGGAAAGGATTTACAGGCTCTTCCTGGAAATTGTTGATGGTGATACAATTATTTACAGGAGAGTTCATATGCGGTTTTTAGGCGTTGATACTCCTGAGATCAGAAACCCTGACAACGGTTTTTATTTCGATCAGCCCTATGGAAGAAAGGCGGAAGAGTTCACTAGAATGGAGATCAGGAAGGCCCGGAAAGTGACGTATAAATCCGACGGGTATGACAGGTATGATAGGCTGCTAGTGCATGTTTTTGTCGATGGATATCCACTTTCCCAGAAAATTGTTGAGGCCGGCCTTGGTTACGAAACAATTACCGCATTCGGGGACAACGGTTTTCCTGGTATTGCGCGAAATATACTCAAGGTTTCAAAACTTTATCCTGACCTGCCCTTTGAAAAACCGTATTTATGGCGGAGAAAAAATAGAGCGAGATAGTTATATATTAATATTACTAAAAATTTGGAGAGGTATAAATGAAAGAAAGACAGATTATTCAGATCGGTATTGTGGTAAAAGATTTAGATAAGGCGGTAAAGCAGTATTATGAAATATTAGGGGCCGGTCCCTGGGATATTTATGAATACGGTCCTCCGGAGATGAAAGAGGTGACCTATAGAGGAAATCCAGCGGACTGGTCAGCATTGATAGGATTTGCGTGGGTAGGGGACAGGCAGTTTGAGCTCATTCAACCGCTGAAGGGGCCCAATATTTACTATGAGCATTTAGAAAAAAAAGGGGAAGGCCTGCACCATATAAAGGAAAGGGTGGATGACTGTCAGAAAGTAATTGAAGAATACAGGCAGAAAGGTGTTTCGGTGATACAGAGTGGTAAATTCGGAGGGGGAGAATTTTATTATTTTGACACGGAGCCGGCGTTGGGTATTTTATATGAAATTTCGAAGGCCGGGGTTCTCAAAAAGAGGGGTCCGGACAGAAGATACCCTGAATGATTTTATTCAAAGTTTCCATAAAATACTACTTTACATCGATGGTTTAATATGAATAGAGGAGGCCTCAATGGAAAAACGGATGCTGGGGAATACCGGCGAAGAGGTTTCAATGCTTGGTCTTGGCGGTTTTCATCTTCTGGAGATATCGGATAAAGACGCGGTTCACCTTTTAAACACGTACTTTGATGAAGGCGGGAATTACGTGGAAACTGCACCTCAGTACGGTGATGGTGAATCGGAGAGAAAAGTCGGCCTCGTGATGAAGAAGAGACGGGACGAATGTCTGTTAGCTACAAAGAGTCACCTCAGGGATGCAAAGGGAGCGGAGGTGTCGATAAATGAGAGCCTGAAACGTTTACAGACAGACCATATTGATCTTCTTATTCTCCATCATGTACAGGGCATGGATGAGCTGAACCAGATTCTGGGACCGGGAGGAGCTCTAGAGGCTTTTATTGAGGCCAGGGAGAGGGGTAAGATAAGGTTTATAGGCATTTCTGGTCATGGAGTCCCGGATGTGCTGATTGAGGCGTTAAACAGATACGTGTTTGACGCGGTTATGATCGTGATTAATTTTTTTGACAGGTTTAATTTTCCACAGGTAGAAGTTGAGCTCATCCCTCTTGCGTTGGAAAAGGGAACCGGAATAGTGGGGATGAAGGCTCTCGCGGATGGCCTTTTATGGGAATATCCTGAGGAGAGTCTGAGATATGCGCTCACCTTACCGATCGCCGTGATGGCATGCGGTTTTAATACTGTGGATATGCTTGTAAGAGACCTGAGAATTGTAAACAGCTTCAGACCAATGAGTGAAAAGGAAAAAGAAGATATGTTTAAAAACAATCCGGTCCTGGGAAACTATATCTGCAGGCTTTGCAACAAATGTCTTCCCTGCCCTGAAGGAATTAATATTCCTGAGATATTTACTTATGAAGGCTGGTACGACCGGCAGCTGCGGGACAGGGCCGTTCATAAAACGCCGGAATTCGCTCTCAGAGACCGGCTCAGGTTCTGGTTTGACAACAGAGATAAAGCCCGCATCGCCTATGAAGGAGTTGAAAAAAAGGCTGATGCCTGCACAGCGTGTGGAGATTGTATTCCCAGATGTCCCTACGGCCTCGACATCATTTCAAAGCTCGACAATGCGCACTATAAGCTGACAAGAGAGGCATCAGCTTTTATCCCGATCTGATAAACTGCGGCTATGGCAAGCTAGTACTGAAAACCGCTCCCTCCTATGAACTCTCTGAGAATAGAGGTGAGAGGCACGTGCTCAGGAGTGATATACACAAAATTTGAAATAAAATGAAGAAGCTGCTTTGCTTGTGTATATGCTTCTTCGGTATCTTCTATCTCCTTGAGCAGGGGTTCAACATAACCCTTTAATACAGACATTTCATAAACGAGTGATGAATTGAACATAATATCAGCTTCTTCCTGATAGGGGAAAATATTTTTTTCCTCCCCGCTCCTAACCTGGGGCCATTGGATAATTGTCTGTGTCGCAGAGTATGCCCTGAACTGATGATCCCTCACGATCCTTCTTATGAGACGTATTGTTGAGGCTGGAATACGGTTTATGTAGTCGATATTCAGCTGGGTTAAGGCGCTGATATATATCTTATACTTCTCGTCCTTATTTATCAGGCTTGTCAGCCTTTCATTCATACCGTGTATGCCTTCAAAAAGAACTATCTGGTTCTTTTTTAATCGGACTTCTCTTGCTCCAGGTTTCCTTTCTCCGGTTTTAAAGTTGTATATTGGTACCTTTATTTTTTCTCCTTTCAAGAGTAGTTTAAGGTGCCTGTTAATCAGCTCAAGATCAAGGGCGTTAATGCTTTCGAAATTGATGGCGCCGTTTTCATCTCTCGGCATATCCTCACGGGAGAGAAAATAATTATCAAAAGAGATGACTTTTGGGTTAATCCCGTTCGCGAGGAGCTGTATTGTAAGACGTTTAGCGAAAGTGGTTTTCCCGGATGAAGAGGGGCCTGAAAGTAGAATAATCCGCTTTTTTTTCAGGTTTTTTGTAATTATATCGGCTATCTGGGATATTTTTTTTTCATGAAGACCTTCCGATACCCAGATTAGATCATTTATCTTTCCTTTGATTATGAGGCGGTTAAGTTTACCGGCGGAATCAGCATCCAGAATTTTACTCCATTCTCTCTGTTCTGAATAGATCTGAAAGAGTTTTTTTTGCTCGATGGCAGAAGGCAGTTCTCCCGGTTTTACCGTCTGAGGAAAGGTCAGAATAAGGCCTGGAGGATAGTAGATTATTGAGAAGAGTTTTAAATACCCTGTGCTCGGTACGAGAGGTCCCTGTGCGAGGTTGATGCAGTCGCCGAGTGTGTACAGGGTCGTTTTCGGAAAATCTGAATATTTCAGCAGATAGTATCGATCCCACGCGCCTATTTTTTCTAATATTTCAAGCGCGTCCTCCACTTCACATTCACTCTTTTTAAACGGGAGGTCCCGGGAAACCAGTTCTCTCATGTGGTTTTCGATTTTCTCAACTATCGCTCTGGTAAGAGGCTCCTTATTTTTATATGAATAAAAATATCCCTTGTTCAGCGAGTGTTCGATCTTCAGGGTCGCGCGGTTTTTTACAACATTAATGAAAGCTGAGTGGAGGAGAATCGATAGGCTCTTTCTATAGATGTTTGCGCCTTCCTCACTTTCGGTTGAGATGAACTTCAACTTGCAGTTTCTCAGTATTTTATACTCAAGGCCCATGATTCTGCTGTTAAAGAGGGCCCCGACAACAGGGGTTAGAGGTTCTTCTTTAATGTGCAATTTCTTTTTTAAATCAAGCAGTGTGATTCCTCTGATTGCCTGTGTTTTTTCACAGCCTTCCAGTTCAATAGTTATTGTAGAGGTGGTTTCCATGGTATATCTTTTGTTATCCCGGAAAAAGAAATAGGCACAGATTTCTTATGTAAAAAACATAGGCGAGAAATATATCTCATAATGATTGATAAGTTTATTTGCCTATATTTATAAAAAGAGTTGTTCATTTCTACTGATATCTAAATATATTAATAGATATGTAATTTAATATAGTTATCATTTTGAGACACTGTTTAAACGATAATTTTAGAAGAAAAGATGACAAAAGGCATACTCTTAAAGTTTAAGTTTTTATCTCTCAATAATATAAGAAAACTGGTACTGGTAAACCTGATAGTTATGATCCCGGTTTTTATTTTTATATACACTGCGGTGCAGCTTGTTCCCATGGTAATACGTTATATTGATTCTCTTAATATCACGGTCCTCGAGGTAAGTCCTGAGTACGAAAGGCTGGCCCTAATTGTTGTTTCAAAGAAACCGGGGGATAACCTCTGGAATAATGTACAGGCCTACCTTCTTGACCGGAAGAGCTTTAATTCCATTAGAAAACATATTTTTTTGAGTGCTTTTAGTGAGAACTCTGTGAATATACTTCAACAAAAGTCCCTGGCCTTCGGTGAAATCCGGTATATTAATAAACCGGTGACACTGATGGGGAATACCGGAGAAAAGGTGATTACGTTCAACATTGAAAATGTACGAGAAGGAAATATTGAAATATTATTTTATAATACACGGGCTTCTCCTGATCGATGGCTGGTTATTTTCTATTCGATTTTACTGGCGGTAAGTTTTTTTCTAATTTCAGGGTCTTTAGGCGGAATAAGCGATTATACCCAGCGGGTGGTGTTTCATGAAACAAGGGGTTTTGGTTATCTTTTAGAATCAATCAGGAGAAATTTTGTACGATCCGTTATCATTTCCTGCATTATATCTGTTGTACTTGGGGCTGTTGCAGCGAATATTTATTTTTACATTTTTATCATGAGTACGGATATTTCTGTTATTATTGCCGCTATCAATTTCTGGATGCTTATCTTCTTTCTATTTATACTTTTATGGGTTTATCCTCTCTCCGTGTTAAGTAAGGGGGAATCGATTTGGAAGGTCATAAAAAAATCCCTGTTTGTGTCTTTTGATAATTTTGAGTTTACACTCAATGTCCTTTTAATCCTCTTTATAATGGGTGTTTGTTCTCTTTTTACTCTTAGTCTCTTACCCGGTTTTGCCGGGGGCTTCTCATTTTTAAATACTGCTTTAAAGGAGATATCATCCCGATACAGTAAATCGGAAGTGACGGCCCGGTACATCTAAATGTAGAAAGGCATGCCTGGAGATATTTTAATGATAATCAATTTACAGGTATGTCTTGACAATAAAATTTATTTTAATAAGGGGAAAATATGGTTGTTGTAATGGAGCCAAAGGTATCAGAGGATTTGATACAAAACGTGGTTAAACATTTAAAAGAAATGGGATTTGAAATTCACAGGTCCGATGGTGTAACCCGCACAATAATAGGAGCTATTGGAGATAAAACGGGTATTGACACGAGACAGCTTGAAGTGCTGGAAGGTGTCCATGAAGTTATCCGTATCACAGAGCCGTATAAATTCGCCTCAAGATCTTTTAAAAAGGACAATACTGTGATTAATATACAGGGCGTCCATATTGGTGGTGATGAGATCGTAATAGCCGCGGGACCCTGCGCTGCGGAAAGCAGGGATCAGGTGATGGTTATTGCGAAATCAGTAAAAGAGTGCGGCGCGAAAATTCTTAGAGGGGGTGCTTTTAAGCCCAGAACTTCACCATACAGTTTCCAGGGACTGGGAGAAGACGGGCTGAAATATTTAAGGGAAGCTGCGGATAAATACGGGCTGCTTCTTGTAACTGAAGTAATCGATGTGAGTCAGATTTATCTGGTGCATCAATATGCGGATATTCTTCAGATCGGTGCACGGAATATGCAGAATTTCATGCTCTTAAGTGAGGTCGGTAAAGTGAGGAAACCGGTTCTCCTGAAGAGAGGCATGTCTTCAACAATAGAAGAATGGCTTATGGCGAGTGAATATATTTTAAAAGAGGGCAATCAGGATGTAATACTCTGTGAGCGTGGTATAAGAACTTTTGAAAATTATACCAGAAATACCCTTGATAT
>DAOVJS010000098.1 GCA_030673105.1 Spirochaetota bacterium | reverse complement strand
GGTATACTGGTCTACCAGAATAAACTGGTAAGATCGAATAGCAGACTGTACGTGATTGACGTTTTTACATAATCCTGGTTTTTTCGAACTTTTTTATATAAAGGGGTTGACAAAATACTACATAGCAGAGGTTGTGAGACAACCTCAATTATAATTTGTAATTTTCTTGCAAATATTGTAAAGTTAGGATATGATGAGTTTAAAATGTGCAGGAGGGGAAATTGGCTCCTCTTTTTAAATCTGAAAGAGAAAAGACCTTATTAGAGACAGAACCAGAACACCCATCATATATTAAGGAATGGTTGAAAAGAAACACATTCCATCATTCCAGTTTTGAAGATGTCGAAAAACTTGTGAAAAAAAAGAATGAACTGGGCTGCACAATCAGCCTGTGTTTTCCTACCCTGAATGAAGAAAAAACTATTGGGAAAGAGATTTTGCTCATGAAGGGCGAAATCATGGAAAAATATCCTCTCCTGGATGAGATTGTTGTAATTGATTCAGGCTCCACAGATAATACCGAAGAGGCTGCACGGGATGCTGGTGCTGAATTTTTCCATTCAAATGAAATTCTCTCCCAGTACAGGTCTTACAGGGGGAAAGGGGAGAACCTCTGGAAGAGTCTCTACATTCTTAAGGGAGACATAATCTGCTGGATTGATGCGGATATCACGAATATTCATCCTCGGTTTGTGCTTGGACTTGTGGGCCCGCTTCTTGAGTATCCTCACCTTTCCTATATAAAAGCCTTTTATAAGAGGCCGATTCGTATACATGGTGAGCTGCATTATACAGGAGGTGGAAGGGTAACAGAGCTTGTGGTTCGGCCGTTCTTTAATCTGCTCTTCCCCGAGCTGACCGGAATAGCGCAGCCCCTTTCCGGTGAATATGCGGGCAGGAGAGAGCTTTTAGAGAACATCTCCTTCTTTACAGGATACGGTGTAGAAACCGGGCATCTTATTGATATAAGCAGGCTTTTCGGCCTCGATGTCATGGGGCAGTGTGATCTCAACGTGAGAATACACAAGAATCAGAACATAGAAGCTCTGCGGTCCATGTCATACAGGATCCTGAAAATACTTCTCCAGCGGGCTGATGATATGGGAAGAATAGAAATATTTCAGGACATATCGGACTCCCTGCAGATCATTACCGGAGTCAAGCACAGTTATTCGATTGAAAAGTTGAAGGTCTGGGGAACTGAAAGGCCTCCGATGATTACAATTCATGAATACCGTGAAAAGAGAAATATAGTCCCTGAAGAGCCAAAAAATGCAGATCAAAGTTATGTTAAACCACTTCCATATACAGCGTCTCTTATGTTTCATAAAGAGCTGATAATTCCCCGTTTGAAGGGGAAAACTAAATCTGAAGTCATAACAGAGCTCCTGACTGCCGGGAAAAACAGGATACTGGACCCTGAGGAGGCTCAAAAGGCATTGAAAGATAACTGGGAAGTGGTTACTACTCCAATCAATAAGAATATTGCCTTTTTTCATGCCTTCGGGGATTTTGCCGATGATATAGTGCCTATAATAGGCCTTTCTCCAGAGGGCATCGATATGAAACTGCCCGATAAACTTACCATCCACATAGCATTTATGTTCCTTGCTCCGGAATACCTTGGTGAAATTTACAGGAGGATGGTCGATTCTCTTTCCAAGATCTTTTCACATATTGAGCATTTTGAATGGCTTGTTCGTTGTAAAACGCCGGATGAAATAATTGCTTTTATAAGTTATCTTGAAGTAAAAAATAAAATTATGAAGATGCTTAAAATAGAAAATATCAAGGATGTGAATATTTAGCTTACCCGCCCTATTTAGTTCCCGGGAGTGCATATTATTCATACATTTCCATCGCCTGGTATGGACAGGCAGGGATACAGAGCCCGCAGGCAATGCACTTGTCCTGTATGAAGTTTACAAACATGGTGCTCCTGTCTTCTATAAGCAGAGCACCTGTTGGACAGATGACCGTACAGGCGCTGCAGTGCGTGCACCTTTCATCGTCCCTCGCTATCACCTTGGATACAGGTTTATAGGTAATCCCGATATCTGTTAGATATTTTAATCCGGCATCGATATTTTCTTTTACCCCCGAGATCTCAATAACCAGTGTTCCCTCTTCATCCTGATCGATTCTGGCCCTGGATATGTTCATTGTAAGATCATAATTTTTAATAAGGTTTGAAATGATTGGCTTTTCTGTGAGCTTCTTCGGGTAATGGAGCATGATATTTCTTGCTATGGTTCTCTGCATGATTATCTTCACCTTTTCGTTTTAATTTCAAGTGATTTGAAAGTCTGGCCTGATTCAACGCCGGGTAGAGGAGCTACCTTTTCAGTAAGTTGAAATTTTCCTGTTGCTATCCAGTTTTTTAAAGTCTGGGCAATTTCACGGGCCATCGGGTAACTGGAAATGGATGCTGTCGGTACTTTCTCCTCCCTGATTGTTGCCACACCGCTTCTCAGGTCTCTATAGTTTAATTCTGTTAAAATGTCATTTTCTCTTTTTGGATAGCTGCTCGAATAATCGATAACAGGGGCATAGATATCTTCATCCTTTATTGATACAAAGGATATCATCTCTTCATCGATTATGGGTATGGGGATCCCTATTCCCATAGAAAGGCTTACTCCGTATCCAAGCATGGATACTCCTTTTACATAGCGTGTGCTCATATTTTTCATATCACCGGCTACCGAGATTGTGCCGGCTCCCTCTGTGGGGACCCCGGTCTTGCCTCTCCGTGCAGTGGGATTGTGCTGGGTTCCTTCCCAGATAACATATCCAACACTGCCGCCTAGAAAAATCCTCGTGCCTATCCCTATCGTTCTGTAGTATGGATCATTTAATAGCGGGCTGAGCTGGCCGGCGGACGAAAAGTTTGCATTACCCATGCCGGGCTGAAGGACTCCAAGATAGGTATAGATGACTCTGGATGAGAGATTCACAGCAACATTGTAATTCTGATAGGCGTTTCTGGGGTTTACAAGGTATGCCTGGTTAAGATCTTTTATGTTGATGGTTGTTTGAAGTTCTTTTCTTGGATAGCAGTCGGTGCCGTAAGAGGTTGCTTTGAGAGTAATGTCCTTCCCGTCAATAAGCTCTTCTATTACATACCCCCCTCCATATTTGAATCTTCCCGGATAGATCTTATTTGCCGGATCTTCGTCCGGTATCTGGGTTGCTCCAATGTATACATCACAGGCAGCCAGCCCTCCGTAGGCAGGCACGTCATTCAGCCATGCATTTTGTATTTTCATTCTTGGAGCTGAGTGACCGAAATTGAGAAACGCCCCTGATGAGCACATCGGGCTGAATGTCCCTGTTGTAACGACATCAACCTCCCGGGCGGCTTTTTTATATCCTTTTTCCTCAACATAAGGAATTATTTCTTCTGCTGTAAAAACAACAGCTTTCTCATTTTTTATCCTTTCATTAATTTCCTGTATAGTTTTTGCCATTTTGCACTCCTGTAGCTGTAATGTTCTAATTTAGGGGCAAAAACCGGGCATTCTCCATAACACAGCCACCACCTCACTTTTTAAACCGGTTATTTCAATATACTCCACGTGTAAATAAATTCAATCAAAATCAGTCGAAATATTTCAGGAACATGTTTAAAGATCAGCAAATATATGTTAAGATATCTGGTAACATATATTATTTGCCGGCACTGGTTTAAGATTGACTGGTGTAAATAAAATTAAGGGGAAACTAAATGAAAGAAAAAAGGGTTGCTGTAATAGCAGGTGCCTCATCAGGAATAGGGAGAGCCACCGCCATTCATCTCGCACGCATTGGGTATGCGGTTTCAATCTGTGCGCGAAGGTCAGAGCTTATCCATGAAATAGCAGATTCTATACATAAAGAGGGGGGGAAGGCCTTTGCGCTGAAGGCGGATATGACCGATTGGAAAGAAGCACAAAATTTTATAAAAAGCACAGTAAAGGAGCTTGGCAGTATAGATGTTCTTTTCAATAATGTTGGGGCGGGAATCCGGTTTGCGGATTTTGAGGACCTTACCATTGAAGAGATAAATGAAGGCATTGCCGTGAATCTAACCTCTGTCCTCTATGGGTGTAAGGCCGTGCTGCCTGTTATGAAGAGCCAGAAGAGCGGGCATATTATCAATACATCATCTATTCTGGGAAAAAGGGCGCGCTCCGGATTTTCAATTTATACTGCCGGAAAACACGGGGTTGAAGGTTTTTCAAGGTCTTTATATAATGAGGTAAAAAAATACGGTATAAAGGTGAGTATATTAAGCCCGGCAATGGTGAACACCGATTGGGCCAGGAAGGCCGGTTTTGATAATCCAACCGCGAAAGGCAAGATTATAGAACCTGAAGATATAGCCCTGGTCGTTCAGCATTTGATTGAGCTTCCCGATCACATTACAATATGGAATGTTGATGTTATGGCACTTTCCCAGACATTGAATCCACTTTGAAATTTCAAAAGGATGATAAAATGGCCGAAATGACTCCTCATATAATATATAGAGAATAAAATGGCAGAAATGACCTCCAGAGAGCGCGTAATTGCCGCGATAAATCACAGGGAACCGGACCGTGTGCCCTTCGATATTGGATCAGGCGGGAGCACTTCCATAGTTATAGAGGGTTACGAGAATCTAAAGCAGTATCTGGGCTTACAGGGAGAATCGGGAAATACGCGGTTTCTGAGCAGGGCATTCCGGATAGTCAGGATTGATGAGAAAGTGATGCGCCGGCTGGATTCAGACTGCCGCCCTGTTACTATAAAGCCTCCTTCCAGCTGGACTCCGCCTCCTTCCGGGCCGGGAACATTCACCGATATATGGGGAATAACCTGGAAGAAGGTATATTACACAGCTGGTTGTTGTTACTATGAGGTTTTGAAATATCCTCTGGCCGGAGCAACCATTGATGATCTGGAAAGCTATCCGTGGCCTGACCCTCTGGATCCTGGTTTCACGGCAGGCCTGGCAGAGGAGGCAAGGGCACTTTATGAAGATACGGATTACGCAATTGTTGGAGACGGGAGATTCAAGAGTTTCTGGGAACTTGGATACATGATGCGAGGGTACGACCGGTTTCTGATGGATCTTGTAATAAATCCTGAATTCTTCTCCGCGCTTATGTCAAAACTGCTTGAAATAAATATTGCCGGAACCGGGTGTTTTCTTGACGCGGTCGGGCCATATATACAGGTGTTCCGCACAGCTGACGACATGGCAACACAGAAAGGGCTGCTGTTCTCACCCGGGATTTACAGGAAATTGATAAAACCGGTGTATAAAAAATATTACGACTTTATCAGGTCAAAAACCGATGCCAAAATATTCTTTCACAGCTGCGGAAATGTTACGGATCTACTTGATGATTTTATAGAAAACGGTCTGGATATAATCAACCCGGTTCAGGTTTCTGCAATGGGAGACACTGCTGAATTGAAGGCCAGGTTCGGAGACAGGCTTGTTTTCTGGGGAGGCATCGATACCCAGCATGTGCTGCCCCGAGGTTCAGTTGAGGATGTCGAGGCAGAGGTGCGAAGGCGCATACAGGACCTCGGGCCTGGAGGCGGGTATATAGTATCAGCCGTGCATGCGATTCAACCGGATGTTCCTCCCGAGAACATCCTTGCT
The DNA here is from genome assembly GCA_030673105.1 of Spirochaetota bacterium. Classification (GTDB taxonomy): domain Bacteria; phylum Spirochaetota; class B62-G9; order B62-G9; family DRHN01; genus DRHN01. The sequence goes on along the minus strand of DAOVJS010000098.1, from coordinate 2,963 downwards.
ATGGTGGACGCAACCCGGAAGTACGGAACCTACCCGCTTACTTATTGATGAATGAAAATAGTTACTTAAAAAACATATCAAGTGTGAAGAGCGGATCAAGTTTACTTGTCTATCTCTTATACCCGAACTTTCTTAAAAGATCCTTTCTTTTTTGAATATCTGCATCATTTTCCACTCCTTTTGGGGAGTATCCGTCAATCACGCCCAGGATGCCCCTTCCCTGTTGTGTTTCACCCACAATAACCTCAAGCGGATTTGCAGTTGCGCAGAATATGTGCACTACCTCTCTCGTTGCCTTGATTGATGGAAGAATATTTATGGGGAACCCCTCTTTCATATATATAACAAATATGTGTCCCGCCCCTATTGTCTCAGCTGCGGTGACAGCAAGCCTTATTAGCTCCTCATTGTTTCCATCTTTCCGAACGAGGCAGACACCGGAAGCTTCATTGAACGCTATACCGAACTCAATCTGAGCGGATGTGTTTATAATTGCCTCGTAGAGATCTTCGATACTCTTGATAAAGTGTGTCTGCCCGATAATAATGTTTGCATCTTCAGGCATCTCAATTTTTACAGTTTTTATATCCATAGTAACCTCCCGGACTATTTTTACATTATTATACATGGAAAAATGGGTTTGAAAACAGATTTTTGTTTTACGGATGTGAAAAAAGTAATATTTTTTAAAAAACAAAAAGGGAATATAATATGATAGCAATAACAGGCGGCGGCACAGGCGGGCATATTTTCCCAAATATTTCCATTATAGAGGAATTAAAAAAAAGAGGGTGGATGGATATTTTCTGGATCGGGGAAAAACATGGGAAGGAGCAGGGCTGGGCCGAAAAAGTGAATGTTCCTTTTTATGGAATAAATACAGGTAAGCTGAGAAGGTACTTTTCATTAAAAAACATTACAGACGTATTTCGTGTTATTATTGGTATTTTTCAATCCCTTTTTATTTTATTGAAACTGAAACCGGATGTGCTTTTTTCAAAGGGCGGGTTTGTATCAGTGCCGCCTGTACTGGCGGCCTGGATATTGCGTATCCCGGTAGTAACCCATGAGAGTGATATCAACCCCGGGCTTGCTACAAAGATCATATCACGTTTCGCATCTGTTATCTGTGTCTCATTTGAGAAAACCAAGGGTTTCTTCAGGAAAAAAAATATTGTTCATACAGGAAACCCTGTGAGAGATCTGATCAGGCAGGGTGAACCGAAAAAGGGGCTGAAGTTTCTGAATTTTAGTGAAGACCTTCCGATAGTTCTGATTGTCGGCGGCAGCCTCGGAGCATCTTCGATTAATCAGGCTGTCCGTGAGATGCTAGAATTACAGGATCTCACCTTTAATCTGGTTCATCAGTGCGGCCAGGGAAATTATCAGCACAAATCTTCTCAGAATAGCAGGTACAGGCAGTTTGAATTTATCGATAAAGAGATAGGGGATGTGATGGCTGCCTCGGATATAGTTGTCTCACGGGCCGGGGCGGGTGCCCTCTATGAAATAGGATATTTAAAGAGGCCATCGTTACTGGTGCCTCTCCCAAAATCGAAGAGCAGGGGAGAGCAGATTGAGAACGCGCTTTATTTTAAGGAAAATGGCGCATCACGCATCATCAGTGATGAGCATTTAAATGGGAATGTGCTGTCTGAGGCTGTTAATCAGCTTCTCACCGACAGGGGAAAACTCAGGACGATGATGAACAGGGCCGGAACACTCTGTAAAGATGATGCGGAAAAGAAGGTTGCAGATGTTATTATCGGGTATGTAAAAACCGCTTGATAAATTTTCTATTTTAAAAAAATGTATTATATTTGGTTAAATTTTAAAAGTTTTAGGAGATAACAATGATTGATGTAGAACAACTCCTGGGAAATGAAGCAAAGGACCTGCTGGAGCATAAGTGCAACACAGTTCCAAAAGAAAACCTTCATCTTCCAGGGCCCGATTTTGTTGACAGGGTACTTGTACATACAGACAGGCCTGCTTCGGTTTTAAGGACTTTTCAGGCAGTTTTTGATCATGGGAGGCTTGGAGGGACTGGCTATCTTTCAATACTTCCTGTTGATCAGGATATTGAGCACTCGGCAGGGAGCGCCTTTGCTCCGAACCCCATTTATTTTGATCCTGAAAATATTGTTAAGCTTGCTATAGAGGGTGAATGTAATGCTGTTGCATCAACCCTGGGTATTCTGGGCTCTGTTTCAAGAAAGTATGCCCATAAAATCCCGTTTATTGTTAAAATAAATCATAATGAGTTCCTGACATATCCCAATAAGTTCGACCAGGTGCTGTTTGCCAGTGTTGATCAGGCATTCAATATGGGTGCGGCGGCAATCGGCGCAACGATCTACTACGGTTCACAGGAGTCTATCAGACAGATCCAGGAAGTCGCTGAAGCCTTTGAATACGCGCACAGCCTCGGAATGTTTACGGTCCTCTGGGCATACCTGAGGAACAACGCGTTTAAAACAAAAGAGAATGATTATCATCTGTCAGCCGACCTCTCAGGCCAGGCAAATCATCTCGGGGTTACCATTCAGGCGGATATAATCAAACAGAAACAGGCAGAGTGTAACGGGGGATTTACAGCCATGAATTTCGGCAAGACCCATGAGAAGGTGTATTCGGAGCTAACTTCTGACCATCCGATTGATCTGACCCGGTACCAGGTCATAAACTGCTACATGGGAAGATCCGGGATGATTAACTCAGGCGGTGCATCCGGAAAGGATGATATGGCTCAGGCTGTCAGGACTGCGGTCATTAATAAGAGAGCAGGCGGTACGGGCCTTATATCAGGCAGGAAGGCGTTCCAGAGGCCGATGAAAGAAGGGGCCCAGCTTCTTAAAGCAATTCAGGATGTTTATCTTAACAAGAAGATCACGGTAGCTTAAATAGTTTACACATGTTTAGAGTTCTCTTCCAAAGACAAGGGCGTCTTCTTCCTCATAGGG
>DAOVJS010000079.1 GCA_030673105.1 Spirochaetota bacterium | reverse complement strand
TTATGGCAGTTTAAATAACATCAACAGGGAGGCTTTTTAAATAAGCTTCCCTGCATATTTATTATGTGTGTCAGGGGGTATTCCCGGAGCTTCTCATATCCCCGGAGCTTTTTATATTCCTGTATAATTCAGAAAAACTTATATTCTATATTAGTGATATCCTTATAGTAGTAAATTTAAAAATATCCGGAGGTAGTTATGTTTGGTAGATTCTGTGGTGGAGGCGGGTTTGGTATTCCTTTTCAAACACATTTCTGGAATAGCATCTTGATGTTTGTAATTCTTGTGGCTATTCTGACTGCCAGTATTATTTTAATTGCCAGAGCAGTTCAAAGGTTTAACCATAAGCACATCGGGTCTGGAAACGGGGAATTCAGCAAACCGTTCGAGCTGGCAAAAGAAAGATATGCCAGTGGTGAGATTACCAGGGAGGAGTACCGCAGCATTCTTTCAGATTTAGAACCGGGGCAAAATGGCTAGAATTGTAATCGTTGATGACGATCAAAAACTTGTCGACCTTTTGAAAAATTACCTTTTAGAAAATAACCATAACGCCTCTGCATACACCAGGCCTGAAGAATTTCTTAAACAGAAACCTGATAAGTATGACCTGGTGATTCTGGACATAATCATGCCTGTTATTGACGGTTTTGATGTGTTGAGGAAGATAAGGAAAAAATCTGCCGTTCCTGTAATAATGCTCACCGCCCGCGGTGATATATATGACCGGATAGTGGGGCTTGAGCTCGGCGCGGATGATTACCTTCCAAAGCCCTTTGAGCCCCGCGAGCTTCTCGCCAGGATTGAAGCAGTTTTACGGAGGACAGGCCCGGATATCAAGATGTATGAGCGCTATGAGTATTCCACCTTTACCCTTACACCTGAATCCATGAAACTGGAAGTAAAAGGAAAAGATGTTTCTCTAACAGGGGCTGAATACGAATTATTACTTTTCTTCTGCAATAATCCCTTCAGAGTCCTTTCGAGAGACATTATTATGGAGAGTACGAAAAACATAACATGGGAGAGCTTTGACCGGTCTGTCGATGTTCTTGTGAGCAGATTGAGGAAAAAATTAAAAGACGACCCTAATAACCCGGAGATTATTCGAACAGTATGGGGAGAGGGGTATATGTTTATTGCAAAAAAAAAGAATGAAAACTAGGATTTCATACCGTTACACACTTCTTATCAGGGTAGTCCTGTCATTTATTCTTGGCTTTCTACTGATCAGTGCCGTTCTATGGACATTTTTCAGGAATAATGTCAGGAACATCGGGTACTACTTTTATTACGGAAAAACAGATAACGCGGTACTGCTTATAGCAGAATATCTTGGAGACCCGCCCTCAAAGATCAAATCTAAAATACTAACTAAAATGTATAATATTACTGTAATATACCATGTAAATGAGGAGATCCTGTGGGCTACTGAGAGTGAAGGATTCCAAAAAGACCGGAGTCACATGATGAGAGAGATGATGCAAGGGATGAGAGGAATGAATCGGATGGGGCAGAGCGGGACGATTAGAGAGATGGGAAGAGGGAATCGGATGGGGCAGAGCGGGATGATGACTATAGCCTCCCGGAAGGATGTTTATCTTGCCGAAAACCGGATTCTATCCATTTATGTACCAATGCACCTCCGCAAGAGACCCTATTTTACCCCTTTTGTATTTCTCATCATGGTTATAGGTTTAATCGGACTGATCATCTTCCTTTCAGTGAAAAAAACTCTTAAGCCCCTGGACAGAATCATGGAAGCCGCGGGAAGGATCGGCAGGGGAGATCTTTCATACCGCATCCAGCATGACCGGAATGACGATTTCGGAAAAGTCGCTGATACCTTTAATACCATGGCGCGAAAGTTAAGTGCCATGCTTTCAAACCAGAGGGAATTGCTGCATTTCATAAGCCACGAATTACGCACTCCTCTAGCCCGCATCAACCTTGCACTGGAAATAAAGGATAAAGATAAATCAGCACAATTGATAAAAAATGAAATACACGAAATAGATACCCTGGTCGGCCAGGTGCTGGACTTATCAAGAATGGATTACGAGGACCAGATAAAAAAAAATGAATCAATCGATCTTGTTGCCGTGCTCAATAAGATAATAAAAAAATATGCCGGAAGGGATATACATTTTAATCCTGATGCGGCAGATACGGAGATTACCGGTAGCGAGGTATTGATACAAAAGGCCTTTTCAAATCTTATTGACAATGCTGTAAAGTACTCCCCTGAGGGAGGGGTTGTTGACATTGGGTTAAGGCAGGAGGATGACAAATATAAAATAACGATTGAAAACAGAGGTCCCGGGCTTTCTGAAAAAGAAGTTGATAAAATCTGGGAGCCCTTCTACAGGGGCGAGAATTCAAGAGTAAATAACATAGATGGGAAGGGTCTGGGGCTCGTTATTGTTAAAAAGGCGATTAAGTTGTCTTCAGGAGATGTACAGGTGAAGAGCAGTACCGATGGACCTACGGTATTTACTGTAACCCTGCCCCGGAAAACTAATGTTTCTGATTATGCAAATTCGTTGATAAAATAAAGAATATCTATACCGCTGTCATCCTGACAAATGGGGCCTAGGCTTGTTCAAACAGGCCCCGAATCCCCCTGTACCTGACATCTATAGCATTGTAGGTACACATCTCCATGCAGCACAGGCATGAAATACACCCCTTTCTTGTAAAAACCGGAAAGTGCCTTTCTTCAAACTCGATTACCTTTACAGGGCAGACCCGGGAACAATCACCGCATTTTTCGCACATCTTTTGATTTAAAACAGGGATTTTATTCAGCATTTTATAAAACACATTTCCTGTCAGGTAGCTTATTGACCTCGACATTAACCCGGCAGGAGGCTTAAATTTAGGCACAAGTTTTTTAGCATCCTCAATAGCCATCCCTGCGATCTCTATGTCTCCCGGATCCCCGACGCCGAGGTGTCTCCTGTATATGCTCTTCAGGTGGGGTACATGTTTCAACCCGTCGAATTTACCAATTTCCAGCGCGACAATATCGAGTGCAAGTTCATCGGTTCCGGCAAGTATGAGATTCCAATTTAACATTCTCCCGGCCGTCGGACCCTGCGGCCCAACCATTACTGTGTGCAGATCGTAAACTGTCAATCTATTGGGTTTATTCTTTACAACCCATGAAAAATTATCAGCAAGAACCTCGCCGAATTCTTCTGCGTTCCTGGACAGCACATGTTTTTTCGCCTTCAATCCTCCGGGAATGATTCCATAATAATTCTTAACCGCTCCTGTCATTGTGGCTTCAGCGTGGGTTTTTAATCGTGGAAGGTTTATTAAAACATCACAATCCTTTACCGGTTTTGAAACATAGAAGTCTTTCATAATAACAGCTTCATCGATTGTTTCTTTTACCGGCACATCCCCTTCGAAGTCAACATACTCTATTCCTCTGTTCATACAGACATCATAAATCCCTATTTTCTTCGCTATGAAGGGGGCGGTTTTACGCACCTGTCCGGGAGAATCACCAACCTTAATTCTATCTTTTGAAACACCGGTTTTTATCAGATAATCAACAATCCCCTCCACAAATCCCGGCTGAGTGCACGCGTCTTTGTTAGCGGAAAGCATGTTCGGCTTGATAAGGATATATTTTGAGCTGGTGAAATTAAAGGGCAGGTCCCTCTCTATTAATTTAACCGCACCTGCTACAGCCTCAGGGATACCTCTGTAATCATTTACATTGACAATGCCTATTTTTGTCTTCATTATTAACGGCCCATATAAAGGTGCATAGCTTTACAATTTATATCCATACATTATTTCAAGGCTTTTCTTGGCCCCCTCTAATCTGCTGATTACACCATGGGCGTCTTTCAGCCTTTGAGCCATAGTAGTGATCATCCGCAACGCAAACTGCCTGTCCTCCTGTATCTTTTTTAACAGGCTTTCTTTATTTAAAATCTGCACTTCCGTGTCCTCAAGAGCCTCCATCGAGGCTGTCCTTTCGCCCTTTAGCAGTAAACACATTTCCCCGCAGAAATTGCCTGATCCAAGAATATTCAGCTCAATTTTTTCAGCATTCATTGTAATAAAAACTCTGACTTTTCCGGAAAGAATCACATACATGGTCTCACCCGGGGTATTCTCCCTGCAAATCAAATCACCTTTTGAGAATTTTTTCCTTTCCATTGATTGGACTCCCTATTTTTATAAATTATATGAGCCCCTATTTTAACAGGGCAAAAGATGATGGGAATACTCTTTCTGTGGTTACTTGTCGAACGGATAATATTCAAACGAAAAGATACATTAGTATTTTAATCTTCAATTTCTTGCTAATATGGTAAGAAAAATTTAGATAATATGAAAATTGATTGATAAACGTTGAAAAGGACTATGCTATCTGCATCCTTCTTTCTATGTCTGATCTCCTTTCTATGCCCAGCCTCCTGTTGTTTTCAAACCTTCTTTCAACACCGGTTCTCATATCATAGTCAATATCAAGTGTCGCGGTAAGCCTTCTATCTCTTCCTGACCTGCGATCGTTTTCAGACCTTCGAACCATTCCGATTCTCCTGTCCCCGGTTCTCCTCTCGTCCATATATAGTCCCCCCCAAGTATTTGTTAAGAGTTTTTATTAATATTAAATATATCCGGCTCACATCCTTTTGTCAATAAAACAACTACCTGGTAATTCTGTCCGATTAAGTATTTCTCATTTTAGGGGCTGAATTTTTTGTTGAAGCCATCCAGGCGTACTATCTCTTCAAAGCTCTTTCTACCCTTTTTATGGCGGTCGATATCCACCTCATCTGCCGGATAGCCAAGAGGAAGCAGAACAATAGTCTCAATGAAAGACGGCAGGTTTAATATCTTGTGGCAAAGCATGGAGTCAAACATGCACACCCAGCAGCTTCCAAGCCCCAGGTCCGCCGCAGCAAGCGTCATGTGATCAACCGCTATTGCCGCATCTATGTCCAGATGGTCCTTGCCGTCAGGCCGCCTCCACGATTTGTTGTGATCACCGCATATCACTATTATTACAGGAGCCTCTAATATCCACGGTTTATGATACGTTGTTGCTATGTCCCTTCTCAATACTACATCACGTATTACTATAAAATACAGCGGCTGGAAATTTGCGGCCGAAGGCGCGACCCTTCCGGCTTCAAGGATCTTTTCCAATTTCTTTATGTCTACCGGTTTTTTTTTGTACTTACGGACGGAATATCTTTTCTTTGCCAGATCTAAAAATGACATTTTTCCTCCTTACTTCCCATTACCTTGTGTTCGCAAACAATCACATGTATTGTTAAATACATTTTTAAGATATTTTATTTGCGGGCAATAAGTACTATTATACACCTACTCAAAGTATTCAAAAGCATCAATTATATCAAGATAAACACCGTACCCTCTCTTATTTTAACACAGGCATTTTCCATAGTATTAAATTTTGATGGCCAACCTTGCCATTAAAAATTTCCCGATTATTTGTTGAACATCGTCCTTCCGCCATCGAGCAGTATTTCCTGGCCGCAAATGTAATCTCCCCACAGGCTCGCGAGATACGCGACCATTCCCGCAATATCTTCAGGGGTCCCAACACGGCCGACCGGAATCTGCGATGAAAGCTTCTGCCACATCTCCTCGGTCGAATACCGCCCCCTGACAAGGTCGGTATCTATAACACAGGGATGAACAATGTTTGTATTTATCCCTTTTTTTATATAAACCCTGCACAGGTACTTCATTATTCCTGTCATGCCTGCCTTTGCCGCCGCGTAGTCAATTGCCCCACCGCCTCCGTCAAAAACAGCGGAAGACCCGATTAGTATGATACGCCCGTATTTTCTTTCCACCATGTGCGGAATAACGGCTTTTACACCATAATACACGGATGATAGATTAATATCCACAAACTTCTTCCAGTCTTCGACCGTGGTTTCCTCAACTGTCCGGGCCAGGTTCCTTCCAACATTACACACGAGAATATCTATCTTTTTAAGCTTTCCGATAATATTATCTACCAGTTTTTTTGTCCCTTCCGGATCAAGCGCATCCAGTGTGTTTTCTTCAACACTGCCCCCATCTCTCCCGATCCCTTCGACCAGCATGTCAATTCTTCCCCTGTTTTTTGGATTACCTGTATGCGTAAATACTGTGTACGCGCCTGCCTGACACATGGCCCTTGTAATTCCTGCTCCTATACCGCGGCTGCCTCCGAGAATGAGAGCGACTCTTCCTCTAAGGTCAATCGATAGCAATGTCCCGCTCCTTTTAATATAAAAATACAATTTAATAAAAAGCAAAATAGAAAAGGGCAGGCCCTTTTATAAGAACCTACCCCTCCATAAAATAGATAATTTTTCAAACATCAATAAGCCGGGGCGCCTCTTCTCTTTTCAGCTTCAGCGGCCCATTTTTTATAATTGTCCGGGGTAAGCAGCTCAACTTTAACCGGCACTTCGGCATCCTCGTACTCTTTTCCTTTTTCCAGGATTTCCTTCATAACCCTCACGCTCTCATAACCGATGAACCAGGGCTGCTGCGCCACGGTAGCCGCCAGAACGCCATCTTCAATTGCCTGAAGCTCTTCAGGGTCTCCGTTGTACCCCACAACAATGATATCCTTACCTGCTGCTTTTACGGCATTCGCCGCGCCGACTGCTTCTCTTCCGCTGGCAAAGAACACACCGACGACATCGGGAGCGGCAGACATGATCTGCTGCATGGTATCGTAGCCTCCTTCAGCACTTGGAGGATTCACAACAATTTCAGAAGCCACTTCATAGCCAAGCTCCTTCGCTTTGGCCATAAATCCCTCGCCTCTGCCCCTGGCGTAAGTCCACTGGGGCTGCACCCTTCCAACTCCGACTTTTTTCGAGTTATTAGACTTACCTTTCATCATTTTGGCAATGTACTCCATTGCCAGCTCGCCACCATGATAATTGTTGGAGATCAGAAGCGCATTGACAGGACCGGTTTTTCCGATATCGGCACAGGTAACAGGTATGCCGGCATCCCTCGCGCTCTGAACAACAGGTCCTATTGCGCCGGGATCAACAGGTGTAATGACTATACCGTCTACCTTCTGACCGATAAGGCTGTTGATATCCTGCACCATTTTCTGCGGGTCACTGTTCTGGTCGATCATGATGTACTCATACCCGAACTCTTCACAGGCGTCCCTGACACCTTTTTCAAGATTCTGGAAAAAGGTAAACTCCATTGTCCAGAGAGAAAAACCTATGGTTATCCCCTCTTTCGGTTGTTCACCGCCTTTACTTGCGGATAGAAACGCCGGGACCACGAAAAGCAAAAGAAGCGCAACAAAAATTACCACAAACTTCTTCTTCATGATAAACCCCCTTATAAATTTTTTATTCTATACAGGTTCTTTATTAAAAATCAATTTTACCATTAAAATATTTTCAATGCAACAAACTTTTTATTTATTTAAATTTATACTTCTTTCGTCCCGAGCAGCATATACTTGATCCGGTTCATTGCAACCGCGAAGATAAGAACGAGGCCTATTGCCACAAGCTGCCAGTATGATCCTACCTGTTTCATACCAAGCCCGTTTTTCAAGAATGTTATTATCATGGCTGCAAAGAATGCACCCCACAGATTACCGTCCCCGCCGCCCAGTACGGTTCCGCCCAGAACAACAGCGGTAATCACCTGAAACTCATACCCCTGGCCCAGCATTCCAGGATTCGCGCTCCCGAGATTAGCTGAAATTACAACTGAGGCTATTCCGATAAATAACCCCACCAGCATGAACACTATTATTTTTGTCCTGTCAACATTGATTCCCGAAAGCAGCGCGGCTTCCCTATTTGTCCCAACCGCGATGACATACCTGCCGAATGGTGTCTTCCGCAAAAGAACAAATGCCCCCACATAACAGAGCAACATAAGAATAATCGCAAATGGTATACCCAATACCTTGCCGTTTCCAATAAAAAGCCAGAACTTATCACTTATGTAAACCGGTGTATTATTGGTGTAGATAAATGCCAATGCACGGTAGATAAACATCATGCCGAGAGTTGTTATAAACGCGGGGATCCTGAGCTTTGTTACGAAGACACCGTTAACAAAACCCAGAAAGGACGCTGCAAGCAGTGTTATCAATACACCTGCCACACCGCCCAGTACCGGAATTAGTGAGGAGCCCAGAACCGCGACAAGAGAAAGCATGGATCCCACAGAAATATCAAAATCACCGTTCATTATGCAGAAGGCCATCCCGATAGCACCAATACCGATAAACGACGTGAACCGGAAATTGCTGATCAAATTAAAGCTCGTCCGGAAAGCGGGAGCTAATATGGAAAAAACAATAAGCAGAACTATAAAAAGCAGAGGCAGCCCGTAACTATCCCACCGGCTCGCGAATTTTTCTTTCATACCGGTTCTTTCTCCTCTGCTGTTTAATCTACCCATATACCGTTCCTTATCCTTATAATAATTAAGCAATCTCTGTATGTAATTACCATATAACTTTTGTTCATATACAAAAATTAACCGGAACAATTACAACTATACCTTTATCCCTTTAGCTTTTACGGCTTCAAGGTACCTTCCTCTTATACCATCTATAAAAAGCGCAAATATAAGCACAAGGCCCACGGAGAGCATCTGATAAAAGATCTGTACTCCGATGATGTTTAGCCCATAATAGATCATAGAAATAAATACTCCTGCAAACAGCGTACCCCAGAGGTTGCCCTTACCGCCGGACAAACTCGTTCCTCCTAAAATGGTCACTGTTATGGCGATCAGCACAAAACCCGGAGACATTGTAGGTATTCCTATCAAGACCTGGGAAGTCCTTATCGTTCCCGCCACTGAAGCCGTAAATGAAACCAGCACAAAGACAAATATTTTAATAAGATCGACTTTCAAACCGGATATACGCGCAGCACTCTCATTTGAGCCCACAGCGCTTATATGCCTTCCAAAAGGTGTGTGATACAGTAAAAAATAAAAAATTATAAATAAAACGATCATTATATATATTGGATTAGGAATACCGAGCGTTTTGCCTGTCCCCAGTTCCATAAACACCTTTTGATGGATGACTATCTGTCTGCCCCCCGCAACCAGGAGCGCTACACCTCTTATGATCGTCATCATGGCGAGAGTTGTTATAAGGGGGTTTACTTTGAGTTTTGTAATAATGAGCCCGTTTACCAGTCCGACGGAGCAGGCAATGACTATTGATATTATAATGGCGATAGGTATTCCTACAACAGGAATGAGAATCGATAAAAATACACTTGTGAGTGCCATAACTGCATCAACAGACAGGTCAAAACCGCCGGACGTAATGGCGAGTGTCATACCATAACCGACTATCGCGCCATATGTTCCCTGGGCAATTATGTTTAAAATTGTGCCTTCCTTTAAAAAATATGGACTTAAAATAGATAGAATCACACCGCCAGCGACTAGAAAGATAAATATTCCTATTTTCTCATACAATTTAAGAAATTTTACCATCAGTTATGACCTCTATTTCAACTTAATTCAGTTAATCTCCTGCCAATCATTTAAAATGCCTCAGCCCGGCAAGTGAGAGTGAGCCCGCTGCCAAATATCTAATTATACTATTCGCAATAGAACATTCTGTCAAGAATAAAGAAAATGTGAAGTTTCCAGGGCATTGCTGAAAATATGGAAAGGCATATCTC
>DAOVJS010000120.1 GCA_030673105.1 Spirochaetota bacterium | reverse complement strand
TTTTAACTGATTTTTGAGTGTTCCATTCAATTGTGAGGCTGTTGAAACTTTTAAGGTCAAGTATCACATCATCGGACGTTGAATAGGTTGTTGTTGCCAGCTCTACCGCGTCAACATCCTCTGCCTGGAACAAAAGGCGGGTTTCCTTCGCATGGTCCATACAATCGATGAGCTTTCCGGTCTCACAAACAGTGCCGAACTGGGTGAGGTAATCTTTGAGCTTTTTCGCCAGCTCCAGTATTGGCTGTTCGTGGTAAGGAAAAAATCTCCAGTAAGTCTTGTGCACGAGCGGCATGTAACCAATCTTGAGAGGAATCGTTTTCTTTTGATTTAGCATTCTTAGTTCCTTAAGGTGATATTGCCATTTTTAGAGGTTTGAATATGGCAGCAGCCATTAATAGAATGAAAGGTTCTATAATGAAACAGGTTTTTTGAGCTGTAGAATAGACTAACAAAACTACAATTATCCTTTTATGGATCCAGCAAGCAGCCCCTTAACAAAGTGCTTTTGAACCAGGAGAAAGATAACTATTACCGGTATCATTACTGCAGTCGCGCCTGCAGATATGTCACTCCAACGGGGTCCAAACTCTGTTACGAAAAAGCCGAGACCTAATGGAAAAGTATATTTAGTTGGTGTATCCATCAGGATAAGCGCAATCGGATATTCGCTAAAACTTATTAAAAATGAAAAAACACCCGCAGTTATAATCGGCATTTTACTCAGTGGTAGAATTACACGCAGCAGGGCCGAAAATCTTGTACAACCGTCAACCAGGGCAGCTTCTTCGATTTCAGCTGGAATTTGCCTTATACAACCAGTAGAAATAAGTATTGCAATAGGTAATGAGGCTGCTACATAAACAATTATTAATCCAAACAGATGATCGCGAAACCCGAATGTTTTCATAATTGAAAAAATAGGAACAAATACCAGAGGGCCCGGGATAAGCTGTGCCACAACAAAAGAAATAAATAAAGGAATGCGAAATGGAAATTTCAACCTGCCAAATGCGTAAGCAGCCAGTGTCGCTAAAAATATAGTTATCAGAGCAGTAATTGATGAAACAATAAAACTATTGCCGATCTGGCGCAGGAATAAACCCTTTTCATGTCCCAGTCCTGTACCCAATAGAACGCTCTTGTAAGCCTTTACACTGGGATTCTTCGAAAACCACAATGCAGGCCTCAGATAAATTTCATCATTACTTTTAAAAGAGGTTATTACAAGCCAGACTATCGGAAACATGATAAAAATAAAAATCACAATAGCAATAATCCCAAAAATTACTTTTGAATGTATCATTCTCCCCAATTTCATTATCTAATTTTTCCTTAATTTTTAGAAATTATTAAATCCAGGTTTTTCTAAATATTCTTAGATAAATGTAACATATAATAAAGATGATAATAAATCCTGCTATTGAAAGGGCCGAACCTGACCCAAAGTCATAATCTAAAAAACTCATTTTATAAATTAGTGTAGTGATGACCTCACTGTAATGCACCGGACCCCCATGGGTTATAGTGTAGATAATAGTAAAACTATTCAGAATCCACATTGACGTTAACAAAGCTCCCATTACTATCGGGTATTGTATCAGGGGAAGGGTAATACTTTTGTACTTTTTCCATGAGCTTGCCCCGTCTATTTCTGCTGCTTCGTATAGCTCATTTGGTATTGTTTTAATTCCAGCCGATATAATTAGAGCTGAAAAGGGTATTACTCTCCATGATGTTATGAAAGTCAAAACAATCAGTACCGTTTTAGGGTTAGCAAACCAGTAAACATAATCTTTTATAATATGTGTGTTAAATATAACTTGATTAATAATTCCCCAGTCACCATTAAACATCCATTTCCATAAAGCTGAAACTATAATTTCTGGAAGGATCCAGGGGATTAAAATTATAGCTGCTAAAAATTTAGTAACAAGATTTACTTTACTTAAAAATGTTCCAATTCCCAGACCTACAAGTACCGATAGAAAAGTGCCCCCTCCAACCCATAATACTGTATTCTTAAGTGTTTGTAATGTAACAGGATCTAAAAATACATTAATATAAGTCTCGAATCCTACGAACTGCCAATCTGGTACAAGTAAATTCCTGTTCGTAAAGCTTAATCCGGCAGCATAAAATATTGGATAAAAGACAAATGTATATACCCAGATAAATGCAGGTGCGATCATTAAATAGGGAAACCATTTATTTTTGGTTGTATAAACTGGAGTAGTTCTCATCTCTGCATTAAATCCTGTCAGATTCTGGAGAGTATATTGCGGGAAATCCACATATTTGCCAACTGGGGCAGATCTTGGTAATAAATTACTTTATTCCACCCCAGTGGGCTTTTTAACTTTTCCAGATTGATTTTTTTAATATTTGCTTATTGATATTTATCAATAACCTTTTGTGCTCTTTCTGCAATACTGGCTACTGCATCCTTAGGCGACTTACTACCTATTAGTACTTCCTGCATTTCTTCATAAACTATTTTTTCGCATGCTGTTTTTCCAACAAACATAGGCAGACTCAATCCACCTTCGAAAAGTGTTCCATTCTTATACATCTTATACAAATTGGGGTACTGCTTCTTGAAAGCATCTGACTCAAACCCGTCCTTTACCACAGGCACTCGACCTGTAATTATTTCACCACCCCAGGGTACCAGCACCTCATCAGTAGCCATGAACTCTATAAACTTCATTGCCGCATCATTATCCCGGCAGTTTGTTGTTATGACCTGCCCGGTGTAAGGAGCGAAAAGAACAGGTGCACTATCAAAAGGCCCTCTTACAGGACTCCTTCTTGGGGCCAATGCCACAGCATATGGAAAATCCAGAGGAGCTCCTGCAATGTCCCGGAGGGCATCCGCCCAGGACCAGGCAAGAACCATAGCTGCCCTGTTTTGGAAGAAGATAGTATTACCGGCTATAAAATCAGTCTCTGCGACACCAGGTTCCGTTACTTTATATTTAAACACTAAATCATGCCACAGCTGGAAAACATCAATTGCAGCCTGGTCATTTATTATAACCTTTTTCCCATCTTCGCTAAGCCAGCGTCCTCCATTAGCGAAGATCAATCCCTCTATCACATTTACATCAATATCAGGACTTATTGTGAGTACCATGCCATAAACATTTTCTGAATTAAGCTTTTTTGAGTAATCTATTAACTCATCCCAGGTCGCCGGAGGTTTAGGATTACCAGCACTATCTACAAATCCGGCTTTTTTAAACATCTCTGTATTGTAGATGAGAAAGGGAGTCATATCTATAAAGTCGGGAAACATGTAGATATGCCCCCTCCATTTAACTGTTTCCCAGATCTCTGGGACCATCCTTGACTGAACCTCAGCAATTACTTTTGAATCAGCTACTTCATCCAGAGGCACAAGAACATCTTGAGCAACAAGATCGGGAATACTGGGCATATCAAGGCTCATCATGTCTGGAAGTGTTCCGCCTTGAGCAGCGAGTATTATTTTATCTCTTCTGCCTTCCCAGTTTATTATGGTCAGTGTAACTTCGATACCAGGATTTTCCTGATTAAATTTATCTACCAGCTTTTTTATATATTCATTTTCCGGATCAGTAGCGTACGCAAGCCACATATCCAGTTCTACCACACCTGCCACTTCTTCCTCAGCTTTTCCAGCTTCCTTTTTATCCTTGCCGCTGGCATATAACATGCCGAAAGATAATATCAAACAAAAAATCAGAACCACTGCCAATAACGACCATTTTAACTTCATAGCTCATTCCTCCTAATATGATTTATTATTTAATTAAAAAAATTTAATAAGAAACTATTTTGACTGTTATCACCCCCTTTTTTCAAAATACTCTTTTCTTAACAGCCATACGCATAAGGTGACTGATTTTTCTTTAATAAGTATGAGCATTTAAATCACTCAATATGATGAAAGTTATCAATTAATGGTATTATATTTGAGATTTTTGTCAAGTGTTTCTAGAAAAATAAGTAAGAACCTATTAGAATTTAATAATATATCATATTTTCTATTCAATCACACTATCTATACTATAATGCTATGTTAAGAAAATTTGTAAGATTGTTGGATTAGTGAAAAAAAATAGACACATAGACAATCTCTTCATATAATATATTGCATATTTACTATTCTCATTTAACCGGCAAATTTCTGAAACAGTCGACACAGTTACACTTTTAATTTTACTTTTTCAAATTGTATTTTCGTACTGGTAAAGAGGAGTTATTCATGTGTGAGCAACGGGCCCGTAAATTAAGTGACGATTACAGAGAACGTGCCGTTCAGCTTAACATCTTTGACTGCAGTATCTGGCTAGGGTCTCCTGAAGGATTTCCTCTCGCCCGGGAGATGCTATTTAAAAAACTGGAAAAAGAAATGAGTGATTTCTTTATCACGGGAGGACTCATTTCACACTGGTTGGGAAAAACCCTTTCAGCACAGGCCGGAAACCGCGATCTCGAGGAAAAAGCAGGGATGTTTCCTGAAAACATGTACGGAATATGGACAGGCTTACCTTTTTATCCATCTCCCTCCGGGCCCGGCCCTGTGCCGGGAAAGGGTAGACCTCATAGAAGTATGCGGGGCGTGAGAATCTTCCCTGCATCCCATAATTATGTCCCGGAAGAGTGGGTTATCGGTACACTGTGCGAATGGTTGATCAGATATAATTTACCACTCTTCATATGGCATACTGAAATCAACTGGCCGTCTCTTCACAGGCTCGCGGTATGTTATCCCTCTTTAACCATAATTGTGGAAACGCAGACAAAAAAAATACTCTATCATGCAAGAATGCTTTTCACGCTTATGCGTGAATGCAGTAATATACTGGTAGAAACTTCGAATTTCTCCGGACAGGGATATATCGAGTACGTTGTGAAGGAGTTTGGAGCGGAGCGCCTGATATTCGGTTCTTTCATGCCTGTAAACGACCCTCTTGTTCCAACAGGGATGATTATCGACGCGGATATTGAAGAAAAGGATAAATTGCTTATTGCCTCAGGCAGCATCAAAAGGATAATTGAAGAAGTGCATCTGTGAGTATCCCGCGCACTGTGGATACTCATTTAAATAAGGAGCGGCATCATGAGCACACCACGCATCATAGATGCTCACCTGCATCTCGATCCCAACAGTAAATTTTATACACCGGAACCTCAGTTAAAACATCTTCTGAAACTCATGGACCGTCTCTCTATCCGGCACGCAGTCTGTACAGACCACCTGTCGATGTATGAAGGTGCCGGAGAAGGGCTCAGGAACCTGAAGAGCGTGTATGAAGAATCAGGCGGCAGGGTCTATTATCTGGGAGTATATCACCCGGGAAGAGCGGCTGCCTGTATGAAAACAATTGAAGAGGCAGTACTATGGCCGGGATTCGCGGGCCTTAAGATACATCCATCTTTTCACGGCATTTCTGCCGATGCTCCCGTTTATGATCCGGTATGGAAATTCGCGTCGGAGCATGATCTCGCGATACTGACACACAGCTGGAGCGTATCCGATTATAACCCGGCGCAAACCCTCTCAACACCGGGGAAGTTTGAAAGATACATAGATAAGTATAGAAATGTCCGTCTTGTCCTGGCGCACGCGGGCGGGAGAGGAAACGGACGGCACGAGGTAATCAGGCTTATAAATCAATATGAAAATGTATATACGGACATCGCAGGAGATATATTCTGTTACCGTCTGATAGAGTCGCTCACCGGTTCAATTTCTCCCGATAAAATCCTGTTCGGATCAGATTTCCCATGGCTTGACCCGCGGGCAAACCTTGCGAGGGTCATGCTGACCGATATGGATAACAGCAGCAGGGAGAAAATCCTCAGGGAAAACGCATTGAAGGTATACAAAATAGGAAAATAAAGAGCCTGTAATGAATCAGCCGCGAAAAGTCAGGGCTGTAATCTTTCCCGAACCGGGCCGTATTTCAATTGGCGAAGTGGATCTTCCGGTTATGGGGCCGGAAGATGTCCTCATCGAAATCGAGTACACATCCATAAGCAACGGCACAGAGCGCTGGTGTTTAACCGGCAAGTTGAACCTGCCGGGAGAGCCGCCTCTTGAGTTTCCCCATGTTCCGGGATACCAGGCCGCGGGCACAGTACTAAAAGTCGGCCGGAAAGTTGAGATAATAACGCCCGGCGACCGTGTATTCAGCCGCAACTGCAGGCAGCCGTATGGCTGGAAAGGCTCATGGTGGGGCGGGCATGTTCAGTATCACGTCGCTGATTTTAAAGCTGTAATTAAACTCCCTGAAAAAGTTTCTACCTATAAGGCATCAGCGCTTCTGCTGGCACAGGTGGGTTATAATGGAGCTGCCAAACCTCAGGTCACACCCGGCTCTTCCGCGGTGGTGATAGGCGCGGGACTGGTCGGCCAGTATGCCGCACAGGTTCTCAGACACCGTGGTGCCCATGTAATTATATCGGACCTGCTGGAATCAAGGTTGAGGATCGCTGAAAAATACAGCGCCAATGAGGTTTTTAACAGCTCCTGTAAGGATCTTGTTTCCTATATACAAAATAAATATCCCGATGGTGTAGACATCGCACTTGAGACTTCAAGCAGCAATAAAACTATCCGGATGGCAATCGAGCTTCTCAGGTATGAAGGCCAGCTCATCCTGAACGGTTTCTATCCCGTATCAGAAAGCATGCTGGACTGGCACTGGCTGAGGGGCAAGGAGATCATAACTTACTGCCCAAACTCACGTACACGTCCGCGCCTTGAAGCCACACTGCGGCTGATACAGGAAGGACATCTAAAAGTTAAAGAGCTTGTTACCCATGAGCTCAAACTGCGTGATGCTCCCGATGCCTACCGGATGCTTCTTGACCGGTCGGCTGACTTTCTTGGTATTGTCATCAACTGGAAATAAACCAGCTCTTCCCGTCAACGGAATTAATAATCTATCGATATATTATAGATACATTTTAAGGGTTAAAATCCTGAAACAGCTATTAATGTTCTGCAATAAATTGAGGCTGTCTCACAACCTCTGCTATGTAGTATTTTGTCAACCCCTTTATATAAAAAAGTTCGAAAAAACCAGGATTATGTAAAAACGTCAATCACGTACAGTCTGCTATTCGATCTTACCAGTTTATTCTGGTAGACCAGTATACC
>DAOVJS010000143.1 GCA_030673105.1 Spirochaetota bacterium | reverse complement strand
GTGATTACCGAAGAAGAATATAAGGGGCACCCGGTCTTAAGATTTTCCGGGGCATTCAGGCCTTTTTCACTTGGTGTGAGTAAATGTAAAGTAATACTCAAATCCTTTGACCGAATAAAAAGTTTTATTGAGAAACATGACAAAAATTCATAGCGCGGTTTTTGACCAAAAAAAATTACATAGTACTTTAACAGAGCAGGCGCGGCTATTATGCGTTACGAACCTTCATATTTAAACCTGTATGAGCAGGGGCATTTAAAACAGCTTGCCGATGATCTGGAAGAGAGAGCTTTTAGTTGCAGCCTCTGCCCACATAATTGCGGTGTAGACCGGAGCAGGGTAAAAAACGGCCGCTGCAGAAGTGGTCTTTTACCGGTTATTTCATCATGGAGCCCTCATTTTGGAGAAGAGGCTCCGCTTGTCGGACGGAAAGGTTCGGGGACCATTTTTTTTACTAACTGCAATTTGAGCTGTATATTCTGTCAGAATTATGATATCTCCGCTCTGGGACACGGAAAGGAAGTTTCTTACAGAGACCTTGCCATGATGATGATTTCCCTGCAGGAGCAGGGATGTCACAACATCAATTTTGTGACTCCAACACACATGGTTTACGCGATTACCCGCGCTCTTTTGACAGCGGTTTCCAGAGGCCTTCACCTGCCCCTAGTGTACAACAGCGGCGGGTATGATTCTGTGGAGACTCTTCGGTTGATGAAAGGTGTGTTTGATATATATATGCCGGATTTCAAATACTCTGATGCTGACACAGGGTATAAATTAAGCGGTATAAAAAATTATCCGGAGATCGCAAAAGGCGCTGTTTCAGAGATGTACAGTCAGGTCGGAGACCTTGAAACGGATGAGGCCGGGGTTGCGTATAAAGGCCTTCTGGTGCGGCATCTGGTCCTTCCAAATAATCTTGCAGGTACCCGTGATGCTGTTGATTTTTTAGCCGGGCTATCCAGGAATACATACCTCAATATTATGGATCAATACAGGCCTGAATACAGGGCTCGGGAACACCTGGAATTACGGAGGAGGGTTACACTTGAGGAATTTGATGTAGCCGTAAACCATGCCAGAGGAGCCGGAATGAAGAGGGTCGGCAGGTTTTGAT
Source organism: Spirochaetota bacterium (assembly GCA_030673105.1). GTDB lineage: Bacteria > Spirochaetota > B62-G9 > B62-G9 > DRHN01 > DRHN01. The sequence continues at coordinate 5,218 of DAOVJS010000143.1, read as the reverse complement.
ATATATTTTAGGAGAAAAATTATGGACGGCAGAGAAATTACACGAAGGGCGATTGAGTTTGATACCCCGCCGCGTCTGCCCTTTTTTTTAGGGAGTTTCTGGAACGATAGACTTAACGCGCAAATAGCAAATTTTCCAAATGATGTTTGGGATTGCTGGGAGATGGACAGGCAGGAGGCGGGCTGGTTTTTCGATAATCCTGCTCCGGACGACTGGGGGTGTAAATGGAAAACAACAGAGGTCAAAAACATGGGGCAGGTGGTTTTTCATCCGCTTGAAGACTGGAGCAAATTGTCAACCTACAGACCGCCCGATCCAAAGAATCCTTTTTACTTTGTACGGGTAGAGGACACTATTAAGAACTCCGGCGGTCGTTATGTGGTAATAACCTGTCATTTTAATCTGATTGAACGGCTTGAAATGCTTCATGGTTTTAAAAGGACCCTTGAAGATTTCTATCTGAAACCTGAAAAAATACACCGTGTTCTGGATATGATCCTCGAATATAAGATCGCGCATCTTGATGAGGCAGCCAGGAGATTGGACGGCCGTGTTCACGGTATATTTCTCACCGATGACTGGGGTACACAGCAGAATACCTTTGTTTCACCCGATATTTTTAAGGAGTTCTTTTTTGACAGGTATAAACAGCTCTTTGACTCGATTCATGGTCACGGCTGGCATGTCATGCTTCATAGCTGCGGAAAGGTAAATAAATTCGTGCCTTTTTTTATCGATCTTGGCGCGGATGTCCTGAATATGCAGCAGCCCCGGACCTATGGAATAAAGGAAATCGGTGATAGTTTCGGAGGGAAGGTATGCTTCCTCACCACTGTCGATATTCAGGCTACACTGCCAGAAGGAGATCCTGATGCAGTTCAGGCCGAGGCCCGGGAACTGGTCAGGAACTGGTCGATACAGGCGGGAGGATTCATCGTATTTAATTATGGTGACTCCGAAAGTATCGGTACGACCGATGAAATATCGGAGATTATGTTTAAAGCCTTTTACGATCTAAGAGAGTACTGGAAATAGTATAATTTTTATAACCGAAAGGTCTTTTTATGAGAAAAGAAACCATGTGCGTTCATAGCGGAAGTTACAGAGATCCAAACACAAGAGGAATTAACACACCCATCTTTACATCATCCGCCTTTGAATATCTAGATTTGGAAGAGCGTCCGTATCCGCGCTATTTTAACACTCCTAATCAGGAAGTGGTGGTCAGAAAACTGTGCGATCTGGAGAACGCTGAAGATGGAGTGCTGTTCAGTTCTGGTATGGCGGCAATCACAACAACCATCCTTTCCTTTCTGAAACAGGGTGATCACATCATCCTGCAGGATGAACTGTACGGAGGGACCCATGCATTTGTGAGCGGTCAGTTTGAACGGATCGGTGTTGATTATACTTTTGTACCCACGGATACAGAAAAAATTGCTGAAGCGGTCAGAGACAATACAAGGCTGATTTTCATTGAATCTCCAACGAACCCCCTTCTCAGTATTATCGATATACGTGAGGCGGCACTGATTGGGAAAAAGAACGGCATCACGACAGCTATCGACAATACCTTTGCTTCTCCGATCAATCAGAATCCTCTGGAACTGGGTATCGATATTGTGCTTCACAGCGGAACCAAATACCTGGGTGGACACAGTGATATATGCTGCGGCGCAGTTCTGGCCAACCGGGCTCTGGCAGGCCGGATCAAAGCTCAGGCGACTCATTTCGGCGGCAGTCTTAACGCCACGACCTGCTGTCTTCTTGAGCGGAGTCTCAAAACTTTGAATCTTAGAGTTGAAAGACAAACACAGAACGCGGGAAAGATTGCGGAATTCCTTGATCAGCACGCATTGATTAAACAGGTCTATTACCCCGGGTTGAGCACACATCCCGGGCATGATACCGCCCTATCACAGATGAAAGGATTTGGAGCCATGCTGTCTTTTGAATTAAGTCATGATGCTCAGGATGCCTACACATTTATGAAACGTATGAAATTAATCAGACCGGCTCTCAGTCTTGGCGGAATAGAAAGTTCGATATGCTCACCCGCGACAACCTCACATCAAAAAATATCCCGTAAAGATCGTGAACGTATCGGAATTACAGATAGTCTTTTGAGGTTATCTGTCGGTATCGAACATGTTGACGACATTATTTATGATATTGAACAGGCCATGTCGGCCGGATAGGTATTGATAAGGGGCTTTACAAGACCTTTTTGTGGAAAGTTTTTATTTGAAAAATTTTAATAGGGCCCGATCTTTGGTAAAGAGTAAACTGATTTCCATCCCCTGCTGCCCGGCTCTTTCAGATAGGGTTCCATCTCTCTGTTCGTTCTGAATGTGGTTTTTTCGGGTTCAGGAACCGTGCCGGCTGGCCATGTCTGAAGTATTTCATCATTCAACAGTACAAGATATTCACAGATGGCGGCTATCGCACGTTTTGCCTTTTGAGCATCTGCCAGGGTGGCATTTCCCACAACCGCTTCAGGAGTGGACACGAGCTCCAGGGGAATATCTCCGGCTCTTGTTTTGTATGTGTTAGGCCTGTAGAGATCTTCAACAGATTTGTCGAAGTGACCGTCGGGCAAATATTTGTAATCCTTCATGGGGCTTGTATCAACCGCGTGTTCCATGTTAACCATTTCCGGCATCAGGAGGAGCCCGATTGAAGTTTCGGCCTCGTCCGCGTGGACAAACCTGGTTTTGAATTTTCCTCCGTACGCTTCTATCTCAAAAAATTCACGAACCGCCCTGTGCCATTCAAGAGCAAGATAGAAGCCCGGAAGCTGAAATGTGTTCATGAACCGTTTGACTGCTTTTTCGATTTCATTCTGCTGGGCATGGTTATTAATAAGGATATGTTTACGGAACCCGTCGTTCCATAATCCGTACATAACATGCATGATCGTTTCTTCAAAGGCATTGTCGCTCACCATTGCAGTGCCGGGCATCCCCTGATGCCAGGGAGGATGAATTCCGTAGTTAATGGGGAAGGCCAGATTGACAGGTGTACCTTTTTTTTTAGTTTTTCTGCGGACAGCCTCGGCAATGCGGGTGACCTGAATGGTGTCAAATCCGCTGATTGTGTGGTCTCCGTGATTCTCCGTTGACCCGACCGATATGAGGACAATATCATTTTTACGCCTGTTGTCGACCAGTTCTTTTCTAATTGTATTCTGTATATAGGAACCCGGTTTTTCGATCTCTCCGGAAGAAGGGATTTCGTATTCCGCGAGAAGATCATCAATCTCCCTGTCAGAAAGATTATAAATACGTTCTTTCATTTTACCGACGGATGTATCTTCAAAAAAAGGTTTTCGTGTATTTTTCCCGCTCATTTTTAGGCCTCCTGAAAAGGTTTTACGTGCGTAAATTTTTATATCAACCTGTACAAATCCCGGGGTGCACTTCCGCACCCTGACAGGACATGCATCAGCACAGGATGATATTTTACATAAGATTAGAATAAAAAGCAATTTTTTCACACATGCGCGATTCTTTTTGGATTCTTTTCCACAAATTAAAGAAAATATGTTATGTTATTACTTTACAATTTTTGCCTTATAGGTGAAGCATGTTAGGCGAAAATGATATTGCATTTGGTTGCGGTCAGAGGCCGCTCTATAGATTTATTCATTAAAATGCTGGAATTTTCTACAAGAATTTATTAATGTAGATGGATAAATAATTGAGTAAAAACCATAGGCAGGAAATAACTACTCATAATGATTAATAAATTTACTTGCCTATATTTATCCTTAATATATATTCTCAGGAGTCATCACTTAATATAGAGGGATGAAAATGGATAGACGGGTTGTGGTAACCGGGGTTGGACCGGTATCATCAATAGGAATTGGAAAGAAAGCCTTCTGGGAGAGTGCGAGAGAAGGTAAGGGTTATTTTCGTAGTATTGATTTTCAGGGCATAGATATCGAACAGTTCAAGAGCAGAATATGTTCTCCGGTTGACAACTTCTCGCTTTCAGACTACTTTGAAAATCCAAAAAGACTGAAAAAGGGAGGAAGAGCGACTCAGTTTTCTGTCATAGGAGCATTGCTTGCGCTTCAGGATGCGGGTTTTAAATTAATTTTAACAAATAAGGAAAACAGCAGCCGTCCCGAAATGTTTTCAATAGATGGTATAGACCCAATGAAATGCGGTGTGATTATAGGTCAGGCAGCGGGTAATTATGATATTCTGCTGTCAAATCATGTTAAATTTCTGGATGAGATGGGTCCAAAGAAGATGAATCCTTTCACTCTGCCCCATTCAAACCCGAATGTTGGGGTAACATCTGTTGCAGAGTGTTTTCGCATGCAAGGCACCTGTTTTACCGTATCGACAGCATGTTCTTCAGCTACCCATGCTATAGGAGCGGCTGTGTCCAACATTCGTTCGGGAATTGAAGACATGGTCATAACTGGAGGGGTGGATGCGCCGATACACCGTTATTACTTTTTGGCTTTTGATATTATAAAAGCACTCAGCAGGAGAAATGATGACCCCATGAAAGCTTCCCGTCCTTTTGACAGGGAAAGGGATGGCTTTATACTTGGTGAGGGAGCAGGAATAATTATAATTGAGGAGTACGGGCACGCTTTAAGACGAGGCGCGAGGATTTACGGGGAGATTGCCGGGTATGGATATTCAGCGGACGCGTATAACATTGTAGCTCCTGATCCGAGCGGATCAGCCGCCATTTATGCAGTAAAAAAGGCTTTGAGTATGGCTAATATTTCACCTGAAGAGGTGGAGTACATTAATGCCCACGGGACTTCAACAGTACTGAATGACCCTAATGAATCTTTTATCATAAAACAGATATTTGGAGATTACGCTTATAAAATTCCAATCAGTTCATCCAAATCATATTTTGGTCATCCGCTCGGCGCCGCAGGCGGCCTGGAGTCCATTGTAACACTTCTCATTATGGAAAACAGTGTTATCGCGCCGACCAATAACCTAGATGATCCGGATATTGGTTATGTTGATAAAAATGTGCCCGATCTCGACAAAAGGTGCGATCTGGATTATGTACCCAAAATACCACGGAAGAAAGATGTGAACATTGCTATCAGTGAATCTTTTGGATTTGGCGGCCAGAATGGTGTATTGGTTTTTAAAAAGATTTGAACCTGTAAGTTAACATTATACAATAATTTCTTTGGTTAGGGTTTTAAGGGATTGAAATGTCTGAGATATTT
>DAOVJS010000183.1 GCA_030673105.1 Spirochaetota bacterium | reverse complement strand
CTCAACAATTGTTCTGCATTATGAAGAAGGCGTATTGAGCCGGGCAGTAACAAGGGGGGATGGATACGTTGGAAATGATATAACAGAGAATGTGAGGACAATACGGGATATTCCTCTGAAACTGCCGCAGCCGCTGACGTCTTTTTTCAGGGGTGAAATATATATTGATATTGATGATTTCAACGCGCTGAATAAGGATATGGACAACATATACGCGAACCCGAGAAATTTTTCTGCGGGAAGTTTAAGAAGAAAAAAGAGTATAGAAGTAGCTAAAATACCCCTGCGGTCATATATATATGAGGGTTTTCTGGGTGAAGAGCATGCCAGAGAGCATATTGAAGTGCTTCACAGGCTGTCAGCGCTTGGATTCAGGGTGGGAAATGATATCGGATTTTTTTTATTCTCGGAAGCCGGTAACAGGTACAGAGAGATTTTTCAGAAACATACCGGGTGGGTTTATGGTACTGTGAACGACATTGATGATTTTATAAGTTCAAAAATGGAAATGAGGGCTGCACTCGGGTATGAGATCGACGGGTTTGTGGTAAAAATCAACGATTATGAAACCCGGGAACGGTTGGGACACACATCACATCATCCCCGCTGGGCTATCGCGTTTAAGTTCGAAGCTCCGCAGGCGGTCTCAAGGATCATCAGTATTGAGGCCCAGGTGGGGAGAACCGGCAGGATTACTCCTGTTGCCCGGATCGAACCGGTGCGGATCTCAGGGAGCACGATCAGCAATGTGACACTTCACAACCAGGATTATATAACAAGCCTTGATATTGCTGTCGGGGATAGTGTCGCGGTGAGCAGAAGAGGAGATGTAATCCCGGCTGTGGAAGAAGTGCTGGAAAAGAATAAAGAAGGCAATAAAACCTATCTGCTCAATCCAGCCTGCCCAACCTGCGGCACAGACCTGATACAGGACGGGGCGCACCATTTCTGCCCGAATAATGACTGCCCCGCGAGGATTTTTGGTAGGATCTCGTTCTTTACCGGGAGAAGTCAGATGGATATCGAAAACCTTGGATCAGAAACGGTAAAGCGCCTGATTGACCTCGGGCTTATACATGATATCCCGGATATTTATTCCTTTAATCCCGACGATCTGCTTGGAGAGGAGGGTTTTGCCGAAAAGAAGGTGTTTCTAATAAAAGAAGGAATTAAAGAAAGTAAAAAACAGCCCTATTCCGTGGTACTTTCTTCTCTCGGGCTTGATGAGATAGGACCAAAAGTTGTTGAGCTTCTCATTGGGGATGGATACGATTCCATTGATAAGCTTCTGGATGCCGCACGGGAAAATAATATCGATATTTTTACCAGGATACAGGGGATAGGCCCTAAAACCGCTGAAAGGATTGTGCGCCAGCTGAGCAGCCTTTCAGTTCTCGGCATGATCGGGAGGCTCAGGAATGCGGGGCTTAATTTTTCCTATAAAAATAAAGAGGGGCAGAAGGAGCTGCCACAGGGTTTCACGGGTGAAGTGTGGTGTGTTACAGGAAGTTTTGAACATTTTAAGCCCAGGGAACTTACTATGGAAGAGGTGAAAAAAAGAGGGGGGAGAGTAACTTCCAGTGTCACGGGAAAGACTACTCATCTCCTTGTCGGCGAAAATCCCGGCGGCAAGCTGGCGGACGCGAAGAAATTCGGGACAAAGATTGTTTATGAGGGGGATTTCATGAAGCGCCTGTAAGTTTATTTTGCCGCAGGCATTTTCCATTTTTTACCATGCTCAGTAACGTATTGTTTGCAATTTAACTTTATTAAGAAAGGAAAGGGGCAGTACTATTTAAAAATGTTAATTATGGAGGCGTCACTTGACTGACAAAAACGCGGAACAGGCATTTAATTCAGTAATTGAAAAAGATACAGATGAATTGATGGGTCTCACCTTCCAGTGTGTCTGCGGAAAAACTCATTCGATCCCTATAGACTACCTTTCTGTGAATAAGGGAGCTGTAAATGAAATAAGGAACAGGATGGATGAGTCCGGAATATCCGGGGCAGGTGTTTTGATCTATGATAGGAAAATTGAAAGCAGTGTAGTGGAAAGGGTCTCAAAGACCATGAAGGAGCAGGGGATCACTTTTACCATGTATCCGGTGGGAGACGGAAAAAAAGATCCCAGGCCCGAGATAGACCTTTCAAAAAGTATTGCTGAGGATATAGGGGAAAAGGCCGATTTTCTCATGTCCGTCGGGTCCGGTGTGATCAGTGACCTGACGAAATACGCGTCAGCCGTTCTTAAAATTCCATGTATACTTGTCCCTACCGCGCCTTCAATGAATGGCTACACATCATCCATGGCTGCATTGACGGATAGGGGAATTAAAAAAACGCTTATGATTCCGCCCGCGAAAGCGATCTTTGCGGACATTGATATACTGGTGGAATCACCCATCGAAATGGTTCGCTCAGGTCTGGGGGATATTGTTTCAAAATCGGTGTGCAATGCTGACTGGAAACTTTCTCAGCTTATAAAGGATACGTATTTTTGCCCTCTTCCCTCTCACATTACGGATAAAACAGAGCCGCTGTACCTGGCGGCAGCCGGTGAGATAGGAGAACAAACCGCGCACGGTATGGAGGTTCTGACCGACGGGATTATGCGTTCGGGGCTTTCAATGACGGTGATAGGAACTTCAACTCCTTCGTCCGGGGCGGAACACGTAATTGCTCATTACTGGGACCTGATGGCGTTGAAAGATGGAGGGGAAAAACATTTTCACGGCGTACAGGTTGGGGTTGGAACACTCGTTATGCTGAAGCTCTTTGATTTTATAAGATCTTTTCCGGTGAAAAAGGTGGATATAAATAAATTGAAAGGAAACTATCAGTCAAAAAGCGACCTCACGGCATTTATAGAGAAAAAATTTGGGATATATGCTTACGGTGTCAGGGAGGAATATTTCAGTAAATATATGAACTGGGGGGAAAAGGAGCAGGAGATCGGGTTTATTATCGAGAACTGGACGCGTCTGTGGGACGAACTGGATACTTATATAAGGCCCATTGAGCCTGTTGAAGACGCTCTGAAAAGGTGCGGAGCGGCCGTCTATTACCATCATCTGGGAAAATCAAGAGAGGAAATGCTTGATGCGTTGAAAAATGCTCCTTACATCAGGGGCAGATACACACTGCTTGACCTTGCAATGGACCTGGGGATACTGGAAGAAGCGGCGGAAAAAATAATCGTATAAATAAGGAAGATTGTTTTGTAACAAAATCAATGTTATTTTTACCTTATTTTGTATTAAAGTTATAGGTAATATTCATTATTTATGTATTTAAGTAAAGCGAAAGGTGTATATAAAGTTATACTAGGAGGGAGGAAAGAGAAATGCAGATTAGAGTGATAATAGAATATGATGAAGAGGTAAAGAGCTTCAGCGCGGTCTGTCCTGAACTTCCAGGATGCACGAGTTGTGGCGATACAGAAGAGGAAACAATGAAAAACATAAAAGAAGCCATTCGGTTATATCTGGAACCTGATGATCGGAAAATAGATACCACTGCCAAAGTGTATGAGGTTGCAGTTTAAATGTCTAATAAACAGAGAAGACTTAAAGCAGATGAAATTATCAAAATATTGTCTGCCAATGGATTTGAAAAGGTGAGTCAAAAAGGGAGCCATCAGAAATGGAAGAATTATGGCAAGGGGAAACAGGTGATTGTGCCCTATCATAAAGGAAAACAACTGCCAATCGGCACATTAAAATCGATTATTGAGGGAAGCGGGATTCAAGAGAAATTGTGGAGATAAGAAAGTTTACTTGCCTATTTTTCAAACGATAATTAAAGGTTCTTATAGTCCAGGGCCTCTCCTGTTTCGCCAACCAGCTCAACCCTGGTAAACCCGTTTACTTTAATTTGTATTAAAAGATATGGGTGGGTTATAACCTGGGCAGTAAAACTGTCCTCAGGTGGTGATCTGAGAACAGCCTTCACAACAAGCGCTGTCCCGCGGGTGTAGATCCTGCGGATCTCAATCGAATATCCTGAAGTCCTTTTTTCACCATGGGATACCAACAGGACCAGATAATTGGCAAAATCAACAGCAGGCGGCCCCGCTATCGGCATCCTGCTTTTATGCATTGTTTTGTAAAAACCTTCGAATTCATTTTGATCAGTCAACACAGAGATGAATGGTTTAGTATCCCGGAATGAAGCCTGGTTTCCTTTTTCCAGTACTGTATAGGTAATAGATTCTTCCTGTTGGGGTTTAGAATTTATGAATATTATAGAGGAGAGAAATATCGAAGCAACTATGATAATGAATACAATTTTTTTTTGAATTTTCAATTGAGCTCTCCTTTTTAATCCATTAATGAGACCTGTTCTACTTTATTCATCTCACAAGATTCTGTGCTGGTTTTACAGCAGCTCATCAATGACCAGAAAATCAACCCCTATTAGGTTTGTACCCGGTTTAAGATTAAGGACAGCCTCATAGAATATATACGGAAAAAAACCGAATACCTCACCGTCATCAAAGATGTAATTATCATCATCCCTGTTGGTGCTTGCACCGATTATGTAACTCCCGGCCTCAAGGTTTTCGATTATATACTCATAATTCTTGTCGAAATTTGTTACACACATTTCAATGATATCATTAGTTACAGGGTCAAGGGCTACCACATAAATATCGCCGATATATTTGTAGATGACATTTACATATTCCGGATTTCCTGCTGAATTATCAATCTTAATATATGCTAAATTAGTTGACCCATCCTGTTGTAATACATTGATGTCTAAAGTTACCTGAATTTCAAGACCACCGGGCCCCGCTGAACCTGAGGTGGGAGAGATATTCAAAATAAGCCCTGAAGGGTCCTCGTTTTCTTTTGTAATATTT
>DAOVJS010000107.1 GCA_030673105.1 Spirochaetota bacterium | reverse complement strand
GGTCTCGGATGGGAGGTCTGGCTTGACGGTATGGAAATAACCCAGTTTACATACTTTCAGCAGGCCGGAGGTTTTGATCTGGATCCCGTATCAATAGAAATTACCTATGGGCTTGAGCGTATTGCGATGTTTATTCAGCAGAAAGATGATGTGTATGATATTTTATGGAATGAGGAGATTACCTACGGTGACATAAGAAAGAGGGAGGAGTTTGAGTTTTCTGTATTTAATTTTGAGACGGCTACCATAGATAAACATGTGAAACTGTTTAATGACTATGAGGATGAAGCGGAAATGCTTCTTGAGAAGGGTCTTGTTTTACCGGCCTATGACATGGTGATGAAATGCACCCATGTCTTTAACTTGCTGGAAGCCCGTGGAGCGATCAGTGTAACCGAGAGAACTTCATATATACAGCGGGTTAGAAATATGGCAAAAAAGGTAGCCTCGAGCTACGTTAAATTAAGGGAAAGGCTGGGATTTCCGCTCCTTGAAACGAAGCGGGCGGACCGGGCCTAGGTATTCTGCCCCGGGATATGTTTGCTTTTATGAGGTAAATAATGGATCAGAGAAAAGATTTACTGGTTGAAGTGGGGTTGGAAGAACTCCCTCATTCGTTTATTTTAAATGCTGTTAGAGATTTTGAAAGTTATTTTATCAGGAACCTGTCTGATTATAAAATTAACTTTGATAAGGTTAAAACATATACAACTCCAAGAAGACTAACCCTTTTCATCCGCAATGTTATGATAAAACAGGATGATTATATAATTGAGAAACGGGGGCCTTCAGTGGAAAAGGCGTACACCGGGGAGGGAGAACCATCCCGGGCTCTCACCGGATTCATAAGGGGAAATAATATTGATATTGAGGACATTGTAATTAAAGAATCTAATAATGGAAGGTATGTTTTTCTTTTAAGGGATACAAAGGGTAGAAATACACAGGAGCTTTTACCCGAAATACTTGATAGAACTCTGAAATCTATGAGCTTTCCGAAAACAATGAAGTGGGAAAAAACAGGTTTCAGTTTTGCGAGACCCATACGCTGGATTTTATACTTATTTGGCGATAAAGCAGTCCAGTATAGCATAGCGGATGTTTCCAGTTCTATTTATACATTTGGACACAGAGCCTACGGAAATAAAAAAATATTAGTTGAAAATCCCGGCGAATATGAAAAAAAACTGAAGGCCGGTTTTGTTATCCCGGATAGAAGTATCAGAAAAGAGCGGATTAAAACACAGATTGAAAACATAATCATCGAGAAGGGCCTGACAGTCCATGAGGACGCTCCGGGTCTTTATGACACCAATACCGATTTAACTGAATATCCTCATGCGGTTTTATGCAAGTTTGACCCCCGGTTTCTGGATCTTCCTGCAGAAGTCCTGATATCCGAAATGATCGAACACCAGCACTACTTTCCACTTAAGAATAAAAAGGATGATAAGCTTTCAAATTATTTCGTGGTTATATCTAATATAGAGGACAGCAGTGAAACCATAAACGGTTATCAAAGAGTGCTGCGGGCACGATTTAATGATGGTGCTTTTTTTTATAAAGAGGATAAAAAGAGGAAATATTCAGAATATTTAAATACACTGAAAACAGTTACCTTTCATGAGAAAATTGGAAGCATGTATGAAAAGGTTGAAAGGATCCATAAAATCGCGGAAGTCCTGTCCGGCCTGCTGTCGCTCGATGAGAGCACGGGATCTTTTATACATAAAGCCGCCAGCTTGTGCAAAAATGATCTTGTAACTCTTATGGTAAATGAGTTTCCTAACCTTCAGGGTATAATGGGATACTACTACTCGCTTGCTGCGGGTAATTCTGAAGAAGTTGCATGTGCTGTAAAGGAGCATTATTATCCGCGTTTCGCCGCTGATGTTCTGCCGTCAGGGATTGAAGGTGCAGTTGTCGGCATGGCAGACAGGTTGGATACAATCACGGGCATTTTTTCCATCGGCATCAAACCAAAAGGTTCAAAAGATCCTTTCGCCCTCAGGAGAAATGTATTTGCAATTGTGAAGATCATAATAGGGCTGCGGCTCAATTTTTCAATGCATGAATTAATATCTCGCATTGTTCCTCTATACAGCGGAATAGGCGAAACATCCGGGCTCTATGTTGAAATTGAAGGTTTCATTAAAAACAGGATAAAATCAATATTTGAGGATATGGGGTTTTTGTATGATGAGATTGACGCTTCCCTGGCAAATGTTATGGATGATATTTACGAAGCTTACAGGCGGGTCCTTGCCATTCATGAATTCAGAAGTGACAGCGATTTTGAAGACCTGCTCATTTCCTTTAAACGCATGAGTAATATTATCATGGGAGAAGATAGATTTTCATTTTCTAAGAAGCTTTTAATGGAAAAGGAAGAGAAAGAGCTTTACAATTATTTTATAAGCATAAAAGATAAGATCGTTCAAAATATAGCCGTTAAAAACTATAACCAGGTATACAGCATACTTTCTACTTTTAAGCCATATGTGGATAATTTTTTTGACAATGTTCTTGTGATGGAGAATGATCTAAAGCTGAGGGGGAACAGAATGGGGCTATTAAATAGTATTATCAGTGTTTTTTCTGATATTATTGATATTTCGAAGATTGTCTCTGTTTGAGAGTAAATCTTGACCCCCGCTTTTTTCGATAATATATTACCTGTGAATACCGCTCTGCAGCAAACAGTAACTTCTTTTAAAAAATTGGTTTGTATAACCCAGAAAAATAGAGTTGGAGGTAGATTGAATGGCGGATAAGAAATATGTGTATTTCTTCGGAGGAGGTAATGCGGACGGGCGGGCAGATATGAAGGAACTGCTCGGCGGAAAAGGCGCTAACCTGGCTGAGATGACCAGTATAGGGATACCTGTTCCACCAGGTTTTACATTAAGCACCGAAGTCTGCGAAAGCTATTATGAAAATAATAAACAGTACCCGCCGGAGTTGAAGGAAGAGGTGGAAAATAGCCTGAAAAGGCTTGAAGAACTTACAGGTAAAAAGTTGGGAGATCCGGAAAACCCGCTGCTTGTTTCTGTGAGATCAGGTTCGGCAGTATCCATGCCGGGTATGATGGATACTGTTTTAAACCTGGGCACCAATGATGAAGCGGTAAAGGGGCTCGAGAAGATGGCAGGAAACAGGAGATTCGCGTGGGACTCCTACAGAAGATTTATTCAGATGTTCGGGAATGTTGTTATGGATGTTGAACATGAGGAGTTTGAAAAGCTCCTTGATGCCCGGAAGAAGGTGAAAGGTGTGAAACTCGACACAGAGCTGACGGCGGAGGATCTGATGGAAGTGGTTTCCGGGTATAAAAACCTGTATAAGGAAAAAACGGGAGGAAATTTTCCCCAGGATCCTAGAGTTCAATTGTGGAAATCCATCGACGCCGTGTTCGGGTCATGGAATAACGCAAGGGCAATCAAATACAGGGAAATAAACGATATTAAGGGCCTCCTTGGAACGGCGGTGAATGTTCAGACAATGGTATACGGAAACTACGGCGAGGGTTCCGGCACAGGCGTGTGTTTTTCAAGAGATCCATCCACAGGTAAAAAGTATTTTTTTGGTGAATATCTTATGAACGCGCAGGGAGAGGATGTTGTTGCCGGAATAAGAACGCCGGAGTCTCTCGATGAAATGAAAAAAGAGATTCCCGATAAGTACAAGCAGCTTGATGATATTAAGGATAAGCTTGAGATCCATTATAAAGATATGCAGGATATGGAGTTTACAATTGAAAAGGGAACTCTGTATATGCTTCAGACAAGGACAGGCAAGAGAACGGCGCAGTCAGCGATAAAGATAGCTGTCGATATGGTAAAGGAAGGTTTGATAGATAAAAATACCGCTATAATGAGAGTTTCTCCGGATCAGCTCAACCAGCTGCTTCATCCCATGATTGATCCCAACACCGACGTTAAGGCTATCGGTAAGGGTCTTCCTGCTTCTCCAGGGGCTGCTGTCGGTGAAATCGTTTTTACTGCTAAAGAGGCAGAGGCAGAGGCTGCTAAAGGAAAAGATGTAATTCTTGTCAGGATCGAAACTTCTCCGGAAGATATCGGCGGTATGAATGTCGCGAGGGGGATACTGACCGCCCGCGGGGGGATGACCTCTCACGCGGCAGTTGTCGCCCGCGGGATGGGTAAATGCTGTGTTGCCGGCTGTTCGGACCTGCATATCCTTAATGAATCAGAATGTGAAATTGGTGGAATAAAGCTTAACGCCGGGGATTATATCACGCTGAATGGAACTGCCGGTGAGGTGATCAAGGGTCAGGTGCATCTGGTCGAGCCTGAGCCTACAGGAGATTTTGCAGAGCTGATGAGCTGGGCCGATGAAGTGCGGACTCTGAAAGTAAGGACGAACGCGGACACTCCCTCGGACGCAGAAAACGCACTAAAACTCGGGGCAGAAGGTATCGGCCTCTGCCGGACCGAGCATATGTTTTTTGAAGGCAACAGGATAGATGCTGTCCGCGAAATGATACTCTCGGAGGATGAGGCCGGAAGGAGGAAGGCACTTAAAAAACTCCTTCCAATGCAGCAGGGGGATTTTGAGGGGATATTTAAAGTTATGAACGGGCTCCCCGTTACAATAAGGCTTCTTGATCCGCCTCTTCATGAGTTCCTGCCTCATAAGGAAGAGGATATAGAGGCTCTCGCTAAAAACATGGGAGTTTCACCGGATAAATTGAAAAAGAAGGTTGAATCCCTTAAAGAGTTTAATCCCATGCTTGGGCACAGAGGATGCAGGCTGGGGATCACATATCCTGAAATATATGAAATGCAGGTTGAGGCAATATTTTTAGCCGCCTGCAGCATCCTGAAAAAGGGGATCAAGGTTGAACCGGAAGTAATGATCCCTCTTATCGGGACCGTACAGGAGTTTGAACTGCTCAGAGAGATGACCATAAAAACCGCTGACAGGATAATAAAAGAAAATAATGCGGAATTAAAGTATTTAGTTGGAACAATGATTGAAATCCCGAGGGCCGCGCTTGTTGCTGATAAGATCGCGGAGGTTGCGGAGTTTTTCTCATTCGGGACCAACGATCTAACCCAGCTGACCTTCGGTTACTCCCGTGATGACGCGGGTGTTTTTCTGCCCGAATATATTGAAAAGGGAATTCTGGAAAAAGATCCTTTCCAGGTGCTCGATCAACCCGGTGTCGGCGAGCTGGTGGAAATAGGTATTGAACGGGGACGAAAATCAAGAAAAGACCTGAAAATTGGTATCTGCGGCGAGCATGGCGGAGATCCGGAGTCGGTGGAGTTTTGCCACAGGATTGGAATGAACTATGTAAGCTGTTCCCCGTTCAGGGTGCCTATAGCGAGGCTCGCAGCAGCCTGGGCCCAGATTAACGAATGAGTTCTTCTCATATAAGAAATTTTTCGATTATAGCCCATATTGACCATGGTAAATCCACTCTCGCGGACAGGTTTCTTGAAATCACAGGAATACTGAAACCAGGATCAGGCAAAGAGCAGTTCCTTGACAGCATGGATATCGAGAGGGAGCGTGGTATCACCATCAAATCACACCCTGTTACGATACACTACAGGTATAAAGATGAAGGTGTATTTACTTTAAATCTTCTCGATACACCGGGACATGTTGATTTTACCTATGAAGTTTCACGTTCGCTCGCAGCCTGTGAGGGTGTACTTCTTTTAATTGATGCATCTCAGGGAATTGAGGCCCAGACACTCTCAAATTTCTACATGGCTCTTGATCACGATCTTGTGATTATTCCCGTTATCAATAAGATAGACCTGCCTGCAGCAGATATCCTGAACACAAAAAATCAGATCACAAATGACCTTGGATTTAGGGAGGACGAGATTCTCCTTGTAAGCGCGAAAGAGGGGACCGGCGTGCACAATGTTCTAAATGCTGTGGTAGAGAGAATACCGCCCCCGCGGGTTGATCCGGATAGCCCTCTAAGGGCCCTGATTTTTGATTCCCATTTTGACAATTATAGAGGAGTAGTCGTAAGTGTGAGGATTTTCTCGGGGAAAATTAAATCCGAGGACAAAATCAGGCTTATGTCCGGCAATGTTGAGTATTATGTTGAAGAAATAGGAATATTCAGGCCGGATATGGTAAAAAAACAAAGAATTTTATCAGGAGAAGTGGGTTATATCATTGCTGGGATAAAGGATATCGCAAATACGAGAGTCGGTGATACCATAACCTCTTCATCCCGGGGGGCTGATGAACCTCTTCCGGGGTACAAAGATGTTAAACCTATGGTCTATTCCAGTATGTACCCGGTTGCAGCAGATGATTATGAAGAACTGGCAAAGGCGCTTGATAAGCTGAAGCTGAACGACGCCTCGTTTATTTATGAAATTGAATCTTCGAGCGCTCTGGGGTTCGGATTTCGATGCGGATTTCTTGGGCTTCTGCACCTTGAGGTTGTTCAGGAGAGGCTCGAAAGAGAGTTCGGGCTTTCCCTCGTTATCACTGCTCCAAGCGTGGAGTATAAGGTTTATTTTAAGGACGAAACTGAGAAGGTAATTGATAATCCGGTCCATTTTCCGGGTCCGGGTGAGTTTGATTATGCCGAAGAGCCCTTTGTGCTGGCCAGTATTGTAACTCCCGAGTCGTACATCGGCAATATAATGAAGATCGCGATCGAGCGTTTCGGCATTCAGAAGGCAATTAATTACATCGGTGAAAAGAGGGTAGAGATTGAATATGAGATGCCTCTGTCAGAGATCATTTATGATTTTCACGACAGGCTGAAGTCAGTGAGCAGGGGATACGCGTCACTGGATTATGATTACCTGGATCATCGAAAAGCATTTCTTGTAAGGCTCGATATACTCGTTTCGGGAAAACAGGTTGACGCGCTTTCACAGATCGTGAGAAAAGAAAGGGCTTTTGCACGGGGAAGAGAGATTATTAAGGCGTTGAAAACTGAAATTCCAAGGCAACTTTTCAAAATCCCTATTCAGGCAGCAATTGGAGGGCAGATCATAGCGCGTGAAACAATCAGCTCGGTCGGGAAAAATGTAATCGAAAAGTGCTACGGGGGAGACATTACCAGGAAGAGAAAGCTTTTAGAAAAACAGAAAGAGGGGAAAAAACGGATGAAAAAGGTGGGTAATGTTGATATTCCGCAGAGTGCATTTATGTCTGTTCTTAAGAGCCGATAGTACTTGATAATTAAATAAAATTTTATTAAACTTTAGTAATAAATTTAACAGGATGGAGGTAGAGGGATGTCAGTAAGGGTCGCTATTAACGGGTTCGGCAGGATAGGAAGGAATGTTTTTCGAATTGCTGATAAAAGGGATGAGGTTGATATCGTCGCTGTAAATGATATGTTTCCTCCGGATCAGCTTGCTATTCTTCTGAAATACGATTCGGTTTACAGAAGGTTTGACGGGACAGTTGAAGCAATGGAGGGTGGTTTTAAGGTAAATGGAAAAGCTGTCAAGGTGTTGAAGGAGAAGGATCCGACAAAGCTTCCGTGGAAAGATCTTGGGGTGGATCTGGTTGTTGAGTCGACCGGTATTTTTAGAATGAGAGAGCAGGTCGCAATGCACCTTACAGCAGGGGCGAAAAAGGCAATACTGACAGTCCCGGCCAAAGATGAAATAGATAGAACAATCGTTCTTGGCGTAAATGATGAAATGCTTGAACCCGGGGATCAAATTGTTTCAAACGCGTCCTGTACAACCAACTGTCTCGCGCCTGTCGCAAAGGTGCTTCATGATAATTTTACTATAAAAAGCGGTTTGATGACTACTATACATGCGTACACAAATGATCAGCGGCTGCTTGATTTACCTCACAGTGATATGCGAAGAGCGCGATCAGCCGCCATAAATCTTATCCCCACAACAACAGGGGCGGCAAAAGCCATCGGGAAAGTCATTCCCGATCTTAATGGAAAGCTGGATGGCATGGCAATGAGGGTACCGGTGCCAACAGGTTCGCTTGTTGATCTGTCTGTGGTACTCGACAAGGATGTCACAAAAGACGATATAAACGGAGCCATAAAAAAGGCCGCGGACGGCCCGATGAAGGGGTTCCTGGAGTACTGCACAGACCCGATAGTTTCTTCCGACATAATAGAGAATCCGC
>DAOVJS010000215.1 GCA_030673105.1 Spirochaetota bacterium | reverse complement strand
TAATAATCCTATAGCCCTTTTGTACCGGTAATGGACTATAAATTTTAATGCGTGGATAATATATAGTATCCTATTTTAATTTCTTGTCAATAAAATTAATACGCCCGTAAATTTATTTATTTTTCCCTGCCCTTGACATTTTTTAAGCCTTAATTTATAATGGGATCCATCATTTGCCCTGCCAATCATGTCAGGAGAGAAAGGAGCCCGTTAATGAATGAAAATATAATTAATGGTTCAGACAGGCTGGGAGCAGTGCTTACTCTCGAGAAAAACCTCTCGAAGGACCAGCTGAAGAACGCTCTGCAGAATCAGAAAGAGTACCAGAAAGTATCGATCCCCTCCCGTCTCGGGGAAGTGCTGGTCGAATCAGGGGCCTGTTCCGCCACGATTGTATCAGAAGCGCTCCACAAGCAGCGGGACCGGCAGTTAAAATCCAACACCATCGGCAGTGTACTGATGGAGATGGGATTCGTTACTAAATCCCAGCTCGAAAATGTAATGAAAACCCATCTGGACATACTCGCTCCCATTGGTGAGATACTCGTTGACCAGGAGATTTGCAGCCAGGAACAGATAGAGAAAGCCCTCCACTTTCAGTTTATGCGCAGGCTGTCGGCGATCCGCCGCCCCCTTTCATCCTTTTTTGACCCGGTAAATGTTATAGAGTTGCTCGTGGAGGAATCGATTGATGAACTGATACATCAGCTGGGCAGCTGTGACTGTGATCAGTGCCGTGCGAATATTCTGGCTATCTCCCTCAACGGCCTCGCACCAAGATATGTCAGTGATATGCAATTGCTTATTGGCCAGATGAGCAGCTTTCGTGAAGAGTACGACGCTCTCATCCGGGAAAGGATATGCAAGGCCATCGAGCAGGTAAAAAATTACCCCAAATTATCCTGCAGAATAACAGCCGGGAAGGAGAATGGTGAAATTCTCGGGTCAGTTAACGTGCTGCTGTCTAACCGGCATATCCATCTTTCCAGGGAACATATTGAACAACTATTCGGTCATGGATACGAACTATCTAAATGGAAAGACCTCATCCAGCCGGGGCAGTATGCTGCGGTTGAGACTGTTGCGCTCACCGGACCCAAAAGCAGCATTGGAAAGGTGCGCGTTCTCGGCCCGCCTCGCTCTGAATCGCAGGTGGAAATATCCGGTACAGACCAGTTCATACTGGGCGTCTACGTACCGGTTCGTGAATCCGGGCAGTTACAAGACACTCCCGGAATTGACATATCAGGGCCCAACGGGAAAATTAGCCTCAAAAACGGGGTAATACGTGCCTGGAGGCACATCCATATGACCCAGGATGACGGCATAGAGTTCAAGGTTAAAAACAGGGAAACAGTCAATGTCCGTCTCCCGGGGGACAGGACCACGATTCTGGAAAATGTTCTCGTAAGGATCACCGGCAGCTCCGCGCTGGAGATGCATATCGATACCGACGAGGCAAATGCCGCCGGGGTTGAAATGGAATCCAATGGAGAAGTCCTCGCATCCTATTGAAATGTACATATACGATCAAGTGCTCACTAAAATACACAGCGGTTCCGACTACTCTTTCTCCATATATGAGGCTGAAAGAACAGAAGTCATTCTCGGAAGGTCCCGAAAAAAGGAGAAAGATGTTTATGTTCAGAATTGTACCGCTGATAATATTCCAATTCTGAGGAGGATTGGAGGCGGCGGGACCGTCCTGCTGTCAAAGGGTATAATTGTTATTTCTATCGCTGGAAAAACCTTCTTTCCCTATCGTTTAAAGGAACATATGAATGCTGTTAACAGAGTAATAATAACCTCTCTTAACCGGCTTGGAATAGACAACCTTTCCATAAAAGGTATATCCGATTTAGCACTTGATAATAAAAAGATTCTGGGATCTTCCCTCAGCAGGAAGAGGGATATCGTTCTCTACCAGGGTTCACTGCTTCTTAGCCCGGATTTTAAGTTGTTTGATCAATACCTGAAGCACCCGGACAGGGAGCCGGACTACAGGGAGGGGAGGGCACACCGTGATTTCTTAACCAGCCTCCGGAAAGAAGGGTGCAAAATAAATAAAAACCGTGTTATATCAGCGCTCAGGGAGGAACTCATTAAAAGAATCCCATGGTCACAGTTGTAACAGGCTGCCCATTTCTATGCAGCCAGTACTATATAGCCCGCACTATGCAGTCAGTATTTCGGGTTTGATTTTATAATCATTATATGATAAGTTATCATTATGGACAATGAAGAATCATGGCAAGGCATCGTAAAGTTTTCCGCACTGATTATTACAACCATTGCCGTGGTTTTTGTACTCAGGACCCTGAGTGGTCTTTTCATCCCCCTGGTGCTGGCCATATTTATCGCGTACCTTTTTGCACCGGCAGTAGAGTTTCTCGCGAGATTTAAAATTCCAAGGATACTGACCCTCTTCATACTGCTGGGAGTAATCTCCGTTATAGGTATGTTTACGGCCCAGTTAATAATAAAAAATATCAAAGAGTTTATTATCTTCTGGCCTACAATGGAAAGCAGGCTCATTTCAGGTATTGAGACCTTTTTTAAGAATTACTTCAATATCGAAACACAGGGCCTTCTTGGTATTCTGCAGAGCGCAAAGATCGGTGAACTGTCTTCGTCATTTCTGAACATTTCCGTTGCCTTTATTGGAAAATTACTCCTCACCATTCTGATACTGATCTTTATCTACCTGACGTATAAGAACTATCCAAGGCTGATAACAAAAGCCTTTGATAGGAAAAGGGCCCGGTACATATTTAAAATAATGGGCAATATAAACGAACAGATTATGAAATATATCCTGATAAAAACACTTATCAGTGCCGGCACAGGGATCCTTACCGTCGGCGCGTGTGCCATTTTAGGTATTAAATTTGCTGCTTTATGGGGATTTATTGCATTCATGTTTAACTATATCCCTTATATCGGGTCAATAACAGCAGTTATTTTACCAATTATCCTTTCCTTTCTGCAGTTTCCCAATTCCTATATACCCATTTTCTCGGCTGTTTCCCTGCTGACGATTCAATTTTTTATGGGCAGCTACCTGGACCCCGAAATTATGGGAAACCGCTTCAACCTGTCCCCAATCCTGATCCTTTTATCTCTTTTTTTCTGGGGGTACGTGTGGGGAATTGTCGGAGCATTTTTAGCAGTACCGATAACAGCGATTATTAAAATTGTCGCCCAGAATATTGAAGTGACGAGACCGATTGCAGTTCTGATGAGTAGAAAGGCATAATAATAAAATCTGTTGCTGTTCTGATGAGCAGATAGGTTGAGTGACAAACCCTGTTATATTTTTAAACCATCTTTTCCCATAGATTACTGAGATGGCGTGCTAACTCTTTCCCGCTCCCGGGATCACTGACAGGCATTAATAATCCGGTCTTTTCAAAAAAGCTGTTTCTCGCCTCAAGATCACCTGAAAACTTTTCCTGTGTCTCCTCACTCAGAAGTCCAAATCCAAGATGCTTTTTGAGAAGCGTGTGCCCTGTAATTATCCTCGCGCCCCTTAAAAACTCATCTTTTACCGGCAGTAATGCCTCTGCAAAAAAATCATCCACGAACTTCTGTCCATGCTTGTTCATCTCTGTGCCCGCTATTACGGGCATATTCCTTTTCCTGGCCTCATTCACAATCTCGTGAAGTTTTTTTACTTTTACCCTTCTTTTTTCTTCTTCAGGGATGTCCCAGTTTCTGTCAGGAATAATGCACAGGCATGCTGC
>DAOVJS010000233.1 GCA_030673105.1 Spirochaetota bacterium | reverse complement strand
TATTTTTTCTCTCATATTTAATACTACAGTATTGTTTTTATCAACCTGTTTTCTCAGATTCCTGATTCTTTCATAATTGTAGAGAGTCTCATTATGTATCTCTTCCTTTCTTAATTTTTTATAAAGGCGCGCTTTTTCTGCCTGTTTTTCAAGATATTTATACTCTTTTTCCACTTCATGGATGATAATATCCAGGCGGATAAGATTCTCTCCTGTTGCTTCAAGTTTTTTGTAAGACTGTTTCATGCGCATTTTATAGCGCGTAATCCCCGCAGCCTCCTCAAAAATAATCATTCTTTCTTCAGGCCGGGTACTCAGTAACACGTCAATATTTCCCTGCTCCATGAAAGAGTAGGCCGTTTTTCCGATTCCGGTATCAGCAAAAAGCTCATGAATATCTTTTAATCGTACGTTATTTTTATTAATTAGATATTCGCTTTCCCCTGACCTGTATAATCTTCTTTTTATATTGACTTCAGAATATTCTATCGGTAACAATCTATCATCATTTACAATTGTGATCCCCACTTCGGCCATTCCAAGAGGCTTTCGATCTTCGGAGCCTGAAAAAATGACATCATCCATTACTTCGCCTCTCAGCGACCGGGCATTTGATTCACCCAGAACCCACCTGATGGCATCAACAATATTACTTTTACCGCACCCATTCGGGCCGACTATAGCTGTAACTCCCGGTTTAAATAACAATTCTGTCTTATCTGCAAAGGATTTAAACCCATGTATTTCCACACTTTTTAATATCAATACACGCCCCTCCCGAAATAAAGAAATGCCGGAACTCCAGATTTACATTAAGTCGAATCCTTACTCAAAGCCTATGTGCCGGCAAGGTAATCGTCCCTGTATTCCTCCTGCTCTCTTGTAAGTTTATCTATACTGATCCTCATGGTTTTGAGTTTGAGGAAAGCCAGTTCCCGGTCCTGCTCAACCGGCACATCGTGAACTGTAACATCAAGAGCTGTACCTTCACGCGCACATCTAACCAGAGAAAGAAACTGGTTGGCAAAGCTCATATCCATAACTTCGGATGGATGCCCTTCAGCGCCCGCAAGATTCACCAATCTTCCTTTGGCAAGGACAAATATATTACGGCCGTTTTTATGGTGGTATTCCTCATTATTAAGCCTGATCTCCCGGACGCCGTCCGACAGCTCCGCGAGGTCTTTCAGGTTCACTTCACAATCGTAATGGCCTGTGTTACATACGATCGCCCCGTCCTTCATCTTATTAAAGTGTCTCTTAACTATTACATCTTTCATTCCGGTTGCCGTTATAAAAATATCTCCAATTTCCGCGGCCTGGTCCATCGTCATTACTTCAAAGCCGTCGAGGATAGCCTTAAGGGCCTGTAGAGGGTTTATTTCAGTAACTATAACATGCGCTCCCATGCCTTTGGCTCTCATCGCGGTACCCTTCCCGCAGTGGCCATACCCCGCAACGACAAACTTCTTCCCTGCGAAGAGCACAGATGTTGAGCGGAGTATACCATCTATCGAAGACTGCCCTGTGCCATAGACATTATCAAAATCCCATTTTGTTTCCGCGTCATTT
This sequence comes from Spirochaetota bacterium, assembly GCA_030673105.1. Classification (GTDB taxonomy): domain Bacteria; phylum Spirochaetota; class B62-G9; order B62-G9; family DRHN01; genus DRHN01. Next base: position 1,319 of record DAOVJS010000233.1, on the reverse strand, counting down.
ACCGCAATAACAGGATAGAGAAGCGCGCCTGCTCTTGCCATGGCCCGGAGCCTGTGTACACCTGTGGTTGTCTCTTCTGTACCGGCAATGACCTGTTTTGCAAGTTCAGGATGCTTCTGATGAAGCGTGTTAATAAGATCAGCCCCATCATCAAGCGTCAGGGTTGGTTTGAACTCAATGGTTTTTTCTATTGCCCAGTAAAATTCATCCACATTCATTCCGTGCCATGCAAAAATAGGTATTTTCTCCTCAGCAAGGGCGGAAGCAATTTCATCCTGTGTGGAAAGAGGGTTGCATCCTGACCAGGATACCTCAGCACCGCTCAGGGTAAGGGTTTTCACCAGTACCGCGGTTTCCTTTGTGACATGAAGGCATCCTGCAATTCTCTGGCCCTTCAGTGGTTTCTCCCTGCTGTATTTTTCTCTCAAATACATCATTACCGGCATTCTTGACTCTGCCCATTCAATTTTTAACTTACCGCTTTCAGCTAATTTAATGTCCCTGACCTTGTAGCCCATCCACTCCTCCTGAATTCCAGGTTTAATAAATAATACTCTTATCCAAAACAAATGTCGAGTTTTAAAAAAAATGCGGATATACATTTGAAATATATATAGAAGAAGATGCTGCGTTTATTTTCCTTTCTGCATTTCAGAAACAGCTTTTAGTATGGTGTCAGCCATATATTCGGTCTGCTCCCGGGTCAGAGGATAGAGCGGCAGATGAGTAAACCTTCTGTTAAATACCTCTTCTGCTTCCGGACAGCTCTTTTCGATTGATTCAACATCATATCCAAGGCTCTTCATTAATTCAAACTTATAGAGAGGCGCAAAGTGAGGTATATTCGTAACTCCCCTCACTTCGAGCTTCTTCTTTAATTCCTGTATATCACCACCCGCTTTTTCAGGATCGATCTGCAATTGATACAGGTGATGGGTAGACTTTACCTCGTCAGTATCAAGCAGCTGCGGGATTATCGCGTCATTCTCCTTAAACCTTTCACCAAGATACTCAGCGTTTCTTTTTCTGTGCTCGTTTATACTGTCAATCCTATCTAATTGACGCAGAAGACCGATTGCCTGAATTTCTGTAGAAGAGGAATTGTGCGCGGCAAAATATCTATCCCTGCCTTTTAACGCGACAACATTGTACAACCAGTTCTTTATCTTCTTTTCCGGCGTAAAATCCAGTCCCAGAAACCGGGCTTTCGGCAGGTCTTCGCCAAAGTCGAGGTTGGAGGTAACGATCCCTCCCTCACCAAAGGATGTGATATTTTTTACCTCGTGAAAGCTGAAATCTCCAAAATGCCCGATCGTACC
>DAOVJS010000084.1 GCA_030673105.1 Spirochaetota bacterium | reverse complement strand
TTGAAAATTATACCAGAAATACCCTTGATATAAGCGCTGTCCCTGTAATAAAGAAATTGAGTCATCTGCCTGTGTTTACCGATCCCTCACACGGAACAGGAATAAGAGACAAGGTTATTCCCATGGCCCGGGCAAGTATTGCGGCAGGCGCTGATGGAATCATAGTTGAGGTCCACCATGATCCTGATCATGCAAAATCTGACGGTGCCCAGTCTCTCTACCCTGAACAGTTTGATGAGATGATGAAGGAGATCCGCATTATAGCGAAGGCAGTTGGAAGATATCTGGATCAGGCCTGAATGTATGAGAATGATAAAAACAGCGGGAGATAAGTAAAAAAATGCTGGATAATCGAACAGTGGTAACAGTTATAGGTCTTGGATTAATTGGAGGGTCTCTCTGTTACGCATTGAAGAAAAAAAATCTGATGGTAAAGGGTGTAAGCAGTGCAGGTACGATAGAGAAAGCGTACGGTATGAAGATAATAGATGAGGGGTTTGGGTATTCCAGGATACCTGAAATACTCCATGACAGTGATTTTGTGTTTATATGTACGCCTCTTACGGACATTGGCAAAAAAATCCCTCAAATTTTTCAGCATGTGGATAAAAATACGATAATCAGCGATGTCGGCAGCACGAAATCTTATATATGCAGTCTCGCCGAAAACCATATGCGTAAGGGAATATTTTTTATCGGCGGCCACCCTATGGCCGGTAGTGAAAAAAGGGGAATTGAAAGTTCCAACCCTTATCTTTTCTATGATGCGGTCTATGTTTTAACGCCCCTTCCGGATACACCTAAAAAGGTAACAAAAAAAATATCTTCGTTAATATCTCTTCTCGGCGCAAAGGTAATGATCCTCACTCCTGAACTTCATGATGAGATTGCGGCAAGCGTTAGTCACCTCCCTCAACTTCTGGCAGTTTTACTTACAGATCACCTCGCCGGTAAAGATAATGACCTGTTCAGAAACCTTGCGGCAGGCGGGTTCAGGGACATGACGAGGATTGCATCGTCAAGCTACAGTATCTGGAGAGATATCATCAAAACAAATATTAAAGAGGTAAAAAAGACCCTCGTGGACTTTCAAGAGGAACTTTCGGTTCTAACCGAATGTCTTGACGATGATGAGTATCTTGACAGGTCCTTTTCAATTGCACAGAGGGAGAGAAAAACAATACCAAGGTACAGCAAAGGTTTCTTGAAGCCGCTTATTGATGTGCGGGTTGCTGTAAAGGATAAGCAGGGCGAGCTTGCAAAGATTACAAATACTATCTATTACCACGAAATAAATATTAAAGACATAGAAATCGTGAATATAAGAGAAGGTGAAGGCGGTATTTTGCGTCTGGGGTTTTCTGAAAAGAATGATGCTCATAGAGCGGCATCAGCATTGCAGGCAATAGGATATGAAATAACAGTAATAGATTAATTTTTAAAATTACAGGTTTTTGGAGCGGGAAGATGAAGTACGTGTTTCTTACATTCTTTTTGTTCAGCCTTCTATTAACCTCCTGTGTGACACCTCCTGTAAAAAGCTATGAAACAGTGAAAGATGAGTTTGCGATGAGGGCGGAAATTGTGAAATATGCACGCAGTCTTTTAGGGAGGAAATACCTGAGCTCAGAAAACGGCAATTTCAGGAATGACTGTTCCGGATTTGTCCTCGGGGTTTATGACACCCTGGGGTATGAGTTTGAGCTTATACATAATACTAGATCAAATCAGGTCTCTCAGGTTCTGTATGAAACATTGAGTAAGTACGGCCTTATTTATAGCGGGTCCAGCCCCGGGCGGGCGGATGTGGTGTTTTTTAAGGGAACTACAGTTAGGAGCGGGGACAGCATATCCCATGTCGGGGTTGTAGACGATATTCTAAATGATGGTACGATACTGATTTTGAATTACACTTCAAGGGGAGTGACTGAATTGAGAATGAATCTTGACACCCCCCGCGTTCATAAAGATGAATCCGATACTGTAAAAAATGACTTTCTGAAGAAAAAATCAGGCCTTGCAGAAAATGAAAAACTGCTTGCCGGAGAGCTTTTTTTCTGTTTTGGGGATCTTTTAAAATATGCCGCCCTTTAATGCCCGCACGAGCCTCAAATAATTCTGTGTATTGTCGATGTTTCAAAAGTCAGGGAAATTGTGAATTTAAAAGGGTAAACTCGAAATAATGAATGAGTTAAGAGAGAAATTGGTTGAGGCATACAAAACTCTTGGAATCTCTGCTGATTCCTCTTTAGATGAGATAACAAAGAAGTATAGAAAATTAGCTAAAAAATACCACCCGGATTCAAATCCAAAAAACCCTGCCGGCACTCACGATATGATAGTTAAAATTAATGACGCGTATAATGTTATAAAAGAATCTTATGCAAAGGGGTATTCCGCGCCGGAAATACTGAAAGAGGACAGTACCTATCATGAGTTCAGCCGTACACTGCGGATGTGGCAGGACCGTTACGATCGGATAAAAAAAAGAGAGGAGGCACTGTTAAGAAGAAAATTAGAAAAGGAGAGAAGGGAAAGAGATGCTTTTAAAGAATATTTTGTAAAGGCAGTGGAAGAGAGAAAGATGGAGATTGCCGATCGCAAATCCCACGAAATCATCGTCAGGTACACGCGTGAGCTTATAGCTCTTTTCTTTACAAAAAATTTCCATAATACTATTCTAAGAGAACGCCCGTTCATGAAAAAAGAATTTGAAGAATACATGAGTACTTACACTGTACGGCTGAAAGAGATTTTCAGACTCCGGCAGTTAATCGGATCTGAACGCTATAAGAAAAACTCATTTTATATATATGAATTCCTGCAAGCTTTTATCGAGGATATAGTAAAAACCTATTCAGCAGGACTCGATAGAAGGGCTTCAGCCCTTCAGAGCTTCAGGACCGCAGCCGGTAATTCTGAAAAGTTCGTAGAGTACTACTTCTCCAGTCTTCATCTTGATGATATGAAGGTTTCACGGCAGTTTAAAAATACGCTTAATTCTTTTAAATACTTTTTACAGAGTTTTCCGGAGAGCCCCCTGACGCCATTTGCGGAAAGTAAAATAGAGGTGCTGGATAAGCTGTACAGGGCCTTTTTGAAGCGGGTATAATGTGACAGCCAGGCAGTAAATCATGTTGGAGCCTGGCGCAGACATGAAATAAATCCGAGTGCCTTTTGCCTGTGTTTAAATACAAGACCTGAAAATAAACTTTTCTATTACTTCGGCAACCCCATCATCATTGTTGCTGTTTTCCGTCACGTAATCAGCTTCTCTGAGTATGGCGGTCAGGCCGTTTTTCATCGCGATTCCCAGACCGGCCCATGAGATCATATCCAGATCATTGTTATTGTCGCCAACCGCAATTACCTCTTCCCGGTTAACATTTAAAGTGCCGCATAGATAATCCAGTCCTTTAGACTTTGAGCTTTCTTTGTTCAGAATTTCAAAAAGCCAGAAATTCCACTCCGCAAAGTAGGTATCAATGGTTTTTATTTCAAATCCGTAATTCTTCTTTAATACTGAGTGAAGGAGCGGCACATCGTGTTCTCCGGCTATCACGGTTATTCGTATAACATTTTCCCAGTTTCTCTCTGAAATATTATCGACCTTTATGAGGTACTGCGCAAATCTCCTTGAAAATTGTAGAAACTCGTTTTTGTATCTTCCAAGAGTTTCAAAGTACCTGTTGTTATCTGTTAAATATATAATTGGGCTGTAGTCCATATCCTTTAATATTTTTAATAAACCCTGAATAATGCGATTCTCTATTGTAATTTTTCTGAGGATTTTTTCTCCATTTTGAATGACCGCGCCATTGTAGGTTATTGCAGGTTCGGGGACATTAACCATCCGGATGTATGGCCTCGCGGCGGGATAGCTTCTGCCGGTTGTTAAGACTATCTTTGTTCCGGCCCTGCTCGCCTTTTCAATCATGGATAGATTTTTTTTACTTATACCTTCTTTATCATTTAAAAGAGTTCCATCAAGATCAAGTGCTAAAAGTTTATACTCCATGTTATGTATTCCGTTTAATGAATTTGACTTGAAATATGTCATTTAAGTTACAATATTTATGATATTAATCAAATGGTTTTTGAATTAATTTATGTATATGAAGAAATTATCCTGTCGATAAAGAAAATAGAAAAGTATGTTAATTTATCAACGAATCAGAAAAATTTTGAAGAGCATTATCTGGCTTGTACTGGTTGTTAACATTTCTGTTCTCAATTATTCACAGGTCCCTGCCCAGGATAAGAAATTTGTAAAGGAGGCTGTCAGGTATATAGAAGAGGGGAAAGGGCACTATGAAAACCAGAATTATTATGAGGCAGTGGAAATATGGACAGAAGTTCTTAAACTGGATCCCTGGAACAATGAGGTGAAAATATTAATAGAAAAGGCATTGGGAAAAATTGAAGAGCTGACAGAAAAATTAAATGATGGGTTTGAGCTGCTGAATGAAGGGAAAGTTGATGAAGCATACGACTCCTTTTTACATGTGAAGAACAACAGCAGCCCTAGGTCTGAAGAGCTGTATTCTCTTCTCGCGGGTGGTTTCAATTCGATAGAAAGGATTAAAAACAAAGAGAAATACGATAAAATTATTGAACAGGGCGACCGGTACCTCGAAGTCGCTAAGTTTGATCCCGCAATTAATCTATATACCTATGCGGAAAAGTTTTATCCTGAAGGAGATCTTGCCCCCGGAAAGGTCAGGGAAGCGGAAGGAGATAAAGCGGTTTATGGAATAAGATTGGAAGCCGTTGATTATTATGATAAGGATGATTTTGAAAAATCAAAGGAAGGGTGGAACAGCCTGCTCGAATTGAAACCCGGCGATGGAGAAGCACTTATCTATCTTTCGAAAATCGCATTTAAAAAAAGTGAAAAAGAGAGGCTTTTAGCCCTGGCACAGAGCTATTTCGATAACGGCGTTATTCTTTTCAAAGAAAAAAAATATGAAGAATCGATCGATCAATTTGAAAATTCAATTGCCATGAATTATCAAGTCAAAGAGTCTGAAAAATACATAAGGCTGGCAAGGGAGGCAATGAGGGCGATGGAGCGGTTGGGCCTGGAAAAGACGCTCGAACTTGTTGCAAAGTATCTGCGTGAAGGCATAAAGTATTATAACCTTGATCAGTATAAGAGATCGCTTTCAGTACTTAACGAAGGGCTGAAGCTGGACCCCCAGAATACCCAGATTCAGGAATATATTATAAGAGCCACCATTGCCTTAAAGAGAGAAGAGGAAAAAGTCGTCCAGCGTACCTCGCCATTTTATAAGCTTATTCAGGACCTTAAAAGGCTGGGCACAGGTGCCTATGAAAAGGCATATTACCCGAAATCCATAAAGTTTTGGGAAGAAATACTTCTGATTTTTCCATTTAATGAAACGGCACGTATCAATTTAACCAGGTCCCTGAGAAAGACAGACCCGGCCCTCGCACAGGAAATTCTTGTAAACATGTATCAGGAAGCCCGGGCGCTGACACGCAAGGGAAAAAAGAGAGAAGCAATGGCCAGGTTAAATCTGGTGCTGGAAGTGGACCCGAATCACAGGGACGCGAAAGCACTTCTGAAAAAACTTGAGACTGAAAAAAAAGAAGAAAAGAAGGTTGTTTCAAGAGAAGATAAGAAAAAGGCGCTGGACCTTTATAATGAAGGGGTAAAACTATACGGGAATGAGAAACTGGCGGATGCGACCCGTGTGTGGAAAGAGGCATTGAAATTAAACCCCGAATATGATGAGGCGAAGATTTCTCTCGCCAGGGTAGAGACACAAATACGGACTCTTGAGAGGATAGGCAGCGGTGAAACGGAAGAAGCCGCAGCCCTGGATACCGAAAAGAGAATCAAATTAAAGAAGCACTATCTTGACGGCATCAATTATTATATGAGCGGTTTATATAAGGAAGCAATCAGCGAGTGGGAAGAAGTATTAAAGATAGATCCCGCTTATGAGAATGTAAAACAAAATATAGAAAGAGCAAAAAAACGTCTAACTATTTAGGTTGAGCGGGAAGCTCATGAAAAGATTACTGATCAGTATTTTATTTTGTATAGCTGTTTCTTTTCCTTTACAGGCTTCCTATTACTGGGATTTTCCAAGATATATTGCGAAGACTGCGGATAAGGAAGTAAAGTCAGACATAAAGGCCATAGATGTTGGCGAAGAGGTGTTGATATTTTTCCTTGCCGAAAGGAAAAAAAGCGCGCAAATTGAGTTTTTTTCCACCCGGGATTTTGCCGGTTTCAAGGGGCCTTTCATCTCACAAAGTGGAATTGAGCTGAAGAAAGGTTTTTCCCCCCATTTTGATGTTTTATATGCCGGCGGCATACTGTTTTTGGCGTGGAACTCTATTGATGGGGCAATAATGGTTTCAACAAGCCCGGATCAAGGGTCAAGCTGGCAGAATGCGGAAATGCTCATTAAGCATGAGAATTTTAGCTTCGCCCCCGTATTATTTTTTGAGAACGGCACAGTTTACCTCTTCTATCACACAGAAAGTGAAGGAACAAAGATAGACTTTTTTTATACGGAAAGTAAAGATCTGGGGGAAACATGGTCCAGGCCATTCCAGATTGCCAGAGGATTTTCCGGCTCTTTTTTCCCTTCTCTGAGCTTCTATCAGGGCAATTTATACCTGGTCTGGCAGTCAAGACCCCTTTCTGAAACCCAGCTTCCAATTTTTAATGTTTATCTGTCAGTCAATAGAGATCAGGGCGAATCATGGTCTCCGCCGGTAAACTTAACAGAAGACACGCTCGGAGAAAATACCCTGCCTGTTATTACATTTGAGGGAGATAACTTCAATTTAATATGGGAAGGTGAGAGAAACGGGGTATCGGGTATTTATTATCGGGAGTTCGATCTATCAGGAACTCCGCTTTCTGAAGAGGTAAAGGTTAACAGGCAAATGTCAAATGCCAGATATCCTGTAAGGCTTGTGGTTAATGATGATCTTGTCGTTTTCTATTTAGACGCGAGAGACGGTAATGATAGAATGTACTATTCTGTTAGAAAAAACGGAAAGTTTGAAGAGTCCGGCCCTCTTGGAATGAAGGGCAAAGATATTTTTGGTTATTCCGCTTTTACACGGGAAAATAATCTATATCTTTTAATGCAGGAGAGAGGAGGAATTGTCTTCTTGGGCCCTGATACCGGTGTGCTGCCTGTTAAGGTTTTACCGCTAAAAAGCAAATACATCGGACAGAGAGGGGTTGTCGTGAAATGGGAGGATATAAGTGATTCATCAGGGATAGAGGGGTACAGTTATTCTTTCAACAGGGAAGAGTTAGATGAGCCTGAGCTTATTAATCTCCCAAGCCATTCGAGGAGTATAAATCTATCAATTGATGAAGAGGGCGAATACTACTTCCACTTGAGGGCGGTAGATAGAGCGGGGAATTACTCCACAACCGAAACGGTTCCGTTTATCGGTGATCTTACCCCTCCTCCGGCACCCGTTCTTGTTCCCATTGAACTTGATGAAGACGGCTTCTGGGAGGATAATTCTCCAACCTTTAAATGGTCAATTGATGCTCCTGATGTGGCCGGGTTTAATTATACACTCATTAAAAATGAAATTACGTTAAAAAACCCACGTCTTCGTACGACAAGGAAAAGGGCGCGTTATCAGTCGGTTGAGGGGGGTTCCTGGTATTTTAATGTTGCTGCTGTTGACAGGGCGGGTAACATCGGAGAGACATCGAGTTTTGCGCTTCGGTTGAAACCGCTTCCCCCGCCGGTGGAAAAAATAATAAAGATTGTACCGCCATGGATTTTGAGCAGAGAAACATTTAAGACCAATCCGATCCTTAATATTTCTCTTTACCTTGTTCTGGGCGGGTTGCTTTTTGTCACATTTTACATATCAACTGACATAATTCTAAGATTAATGGTAAAGGGAGAAGGAGTCCAAATGGAAGAGAAATCAGATGTTACAGGTATCAGGAAAAAGCGGTTTGGATTACGTTTAAAGTTCAGTATAATGGTCGCTGGCCTGATAATGATCGTGACAATAGGTATAAGCAGTATATTGAGTTTTGTAAGCATTGAAAATCAGAGGAGGGCTCTCGGTAACCAGATGATGGATAAGGCGCTGCTCTCCCTTGATAATATGACGAATGTCGCGCGTGAGGGTATTTTAAATAATGATGAGCTTCTTCTCCTGTCCGTCATTGCGAAGACCATGGCAAATAGAGACATCAATTACAGTGTAATACTTGATGTTAATAACAGGGTTATCGCCCATTCAGATATCAATGAGAGAGGGAAGATTCTTACCGATGAAGTTACCAGAAAGGCTTCAGAATCGGACGAAATTCTTGTTTATCCTGAGTTTATCCCTGACGAGCTGGAAAAAATGTATATTCTTTCCTCACCGGTTATGTTTGCTGAAAAGAAAGTGGGATATGCGCAGATCGGATATTCGACAGAGAGCATTTTTAAAACAATAAACGATGCGAGAAGGACCAATATATTCAGCGCACTGTATGTCACGGCTGTGACGATTATTGTCGGAATAATCGGAGCTATCATTATGGCATCAATTACCATCAAGCCCATAAAAATACTGGCAAAGGGCGTAAATATCATCGGGGAAGGCAGGCTTGATTACAAGATTCACATTAAGTCGAGAGATGAGATAGGGCTCCTGTCGGATGAATTTAACAGAATGACCAGCCGTCTCCTTGAATATCAGAATAAGATGCAGGAGAAGGCAAAACTTGATGAGCAGCTGGAGATTGCGCGGCAGATACAGCAGGACCTGATACCGCAGGATGGAATTGATAATAAGGACATCAGTATTGATGGCTTTTATAAAGCCGCAGCCGGTGTCGGGGGGGATTACTATGACTTTGTCCAGATAGGGGAAGGGAAATACGGTGTGATAATGAGTGACGTCGCTGGAAAAGGTGTTCCCGCTTCTCTCATGATGATAATGATAAGAACCGTATTGAAATCCCTTATTCAGTCGGTGCTGAGTGAGCCTTCAAAGATCGTAACCCTCATGAATGATACCCTTGCTTCCGATATTTCCAGTGACAGGTTTGCGACAGTTCTCTTCGGGGTTTTTAACCAGCATAACAGGCTTTTTCACTATACCAATGCCGGCTATGGCCCTCTACTTGTGTATAAAGAGGATAAAAAGAAGTGTTTTCTTGTAAACCCCCCTAAAGGTTCCGTACCGATAGGTGTTATGCCTGATGTTGAGTACGAAGAGGAAAAACCGATTACTCTTGGAAACGGTGATTCTCTTTTTCTTTTTACTGATGGGATCCATGAAGCGCGTAATATAAGTGAAGAAGAATATGGCATGAAGAGGTTATCTGATCTAATACCACCGATGGCCGCCAGGGCGTCAAAAGATATGGCGAATCTGATTGTAGAGGATGTATTACGTTTTGCCGGTGAGGCAGAGCAGTATGATGATAT
>DAOVJS010000027.1 GCA_030673105.1 Spirochaetota bacterium | reverse complement strand
TAATATAACAAATATTGGTTCTTTTAATAATAACAATATTCGACAGGTTATTATTATCATTATAATACAGTGAAATTGAGTCATAATGCCGCAATATAAACAGAAACATGACGTACTGATAGTTGCAATTAAATAATTATTTGAGGTGCAGGCAATTAGAATTATGCATATTCACATTTTTCTGGTACGAATATTGCGTTTCTATTATTAGATTATGTAACAGAGGGAGCAGCAATGGATATAAACAGATTTACCGAAATGGCCAGGGAGGCTTTGAATTCTTCCCAGCTTGCAGCAGGCGAGTATGGCCACCAGCAGATAGAGAGCGAGCATCTCCTTCTCGCGCTGTTGAGACAGGATAAGGGAGTAGTGCCACAGATCCTTGCAAAGCTAAACATTGATTTAAGCACAGTTTTGAACGAAACGGAGAGAGCTCTATCCGGAACGCCCAGGGTGACCGGTTCAGGGGCAGGAGGTGCAGTTTACCTTTCAGCACGGCTGAACAGCCTCCTGACGGATGCTGAAATAGAGGCCGGGGGATTGAAGGATGATTATGTCAGCACAGAGCATCTGTTTATGGCGGTACTGGAGGATAAGGGGGAAGCGGGGGCTATTTTAAAAAATCTGGGAATAACAAAGATGAAGGTGCTCAATGTCTTGAAGCAGATACGCGGAAACCAGCGGGTAACATCACAGAATCCGGAAGCGACTTACCAGGCCCTGGAGCGGTACGCCGTTGATTTAACTGAAAGAGCGAGGCAGGGAGAGCTTGATCCTGTTATAGGAAGAGATGATGAGATACGGAGAGTGATACAGGTGCTTTCGCGAAGAACGAAAAATAACCCCGTACTCATTGGCGAACCGGGAGTAGGAAAAACCGCGATAGTGGAGGGGCTGGCTCAGAGGATTATTAAAGGTGATGTTCCGGAAGGGCTGAAGGATAAGAGAATTGTCGCCCTTGACATGGGGTCGCTTATTGCGGGAGCAAAGTTTCGCGGTGAGTTTGAAGAGAGGATGAAAGCGGCTTTGAAGGAAGTTCAGGAATCGAACGGGCAGATTATCCTCTTTATCGATGAGCTCCATACGGTAGTCGGCGCGGGCGCGGCTGAAGGCGCCATTGACGCGGGAAATATGTTGAAACCCATGCTCGCGAGAGGTGAGCTTCACTGTATAGGCGCGACAACTCTCGAGGAGTACAGAAAGCATATCGAGAAAGACACTGCCCTTGAGAGGAGATTTCAAACTAACCTGGTAACCGAGCCGTCAGTCCAGGACACCATTTCTATCTTAAGAGGACTGAAAGAGAGGTATGAAATACATCATGGCGTAAGGATAAAGGACAGCGCGCTGGTTGCCGCTGCTGTCTTAAGTGAAAGGTACATTTCGGACAGGTTCCTGCCGGATAAAGCGATTGATCTGATTGATGAGGCTGGCGCCAGACTCAGAACAGAGATTGATTCAATGCCTGTGGAGCTTGACGAAATTATGAGACGGACCATTCAGCTTGAGATAGAAAAAGAGGCGCTGAAGAAGGAGAAAGATAAGGCTTCGAAAGAGCGGCTTGATAAGATAGAGAAGCAGCTTGCCGACCTGAATGAGAAAGGTAATTCTCTACGGTCAAAGTGGGAGGAGGAGAAAAAACATCTTCAAAGATTGAGGGATCTAAAAAGCAGGATTGAAGACGTGAAGTTCCAGATCGAAAAAGCGGAGAGAAATTACGACCTGAACAAGGCCGCCGAGCTTAAGTATGGCAGTTTAATTCAGCTTGAGCAGGAGCTGGAAGAATTGAGTAAAAAGATGGAGGAGGACAGCGGCACACGGCTTCTCAAGGAAGAGGTAGATGAAGAGGATGTTGCCGATGTTGTCGCTAAATGGACCGGTATACCTGTTTCCAGACTAATGCAGGGTGAAGTGGAAAAACTCTTAAATCTGGGGGACCATCTCCATGATCGGGTTGTCGGTCAGGACCAGGCAGTAAATGCTGTTTCTGACGCGATTCTGCGCGCTAGCGCGGGGATTAAGGAGCCGAACAGGCCCATAGGAAGCTTTATCTTCCTCGGCCCGACCGGTGTCGGGAAAACCGAGCTTGCGAGAACCCTCGCGGAGTTCCTCTTTGATGATGAAAAGAACATTATACGGCTTGATATGTCCGAGTATATGGAAAGACACACAGTCGCCAAACTCATAGGCGCGCCTCCCGGTTATATCGGATATGATGAAGGCGGACAGTTAACAGAGTCAGTAAGAAGGAGGCCCTATTCAGTCATCCTGCTCGACGAGATTGAAAAGGCCCATCCTGATGTATTCAACATCCTGCTTCAGATCCTTGAAGACGGCAGGCTTACCGATTCTCACGGAAGAACTGTTGATTTCAAGAATGCTGTCATAATAATGACCTCAAATCTGGGTTCAGAGCACATCCTGGACGATAACGGCCGGAAAGGGAAATCTTTTGATGAGATGAAAAGTTTGATAATGGAGATTTTAAAGAAGAGCTTTAGGCCGGAATTTTTAAACAGGATAGATGAAATAGTTGTGTTTCATTCCCTATCCAGGGAAAATATTATGGATATTGCAAAATTGCAGCTTGGATATTTAACAGAGCGGCTTAAGGATCGAGGTGTTGCAATTACATTCAGCGACGGGGCTATCCGGTTTCTTGCGGAAAAAGGATATGATGTCAACTATGGAGCCCGCCCGCTGAAGAGAGTGCTGCAGAATTATGTTGAAACCCCTCTGGCAAAGGCGATTATCAGCGGGGCCTTTCAGGAAAATGATCGAATAGTTGTTGACGTTATGGATGATAAAATTATTTTTAACACCGGGTAGGAACTCAGCTTTCTGTATGTCTTCATCAAGAAAAATGTGAAAAATTATTAAAATAATCTTATACTATATTAAAGCATGGAAAAAAATGTCAAATGATGTGAAATCAGTTCTATTTATCGGGGCCGGGCTCCGAAACCTGGCAGACCCGAAAGCGTACACATTTGACGTTCATTATCTGCAGGAGACAGACCAGTTATTTGATTTTTTCGAAGCAGGGCAGGTAAGCTTACAGACAACAGTGGTCTTTCTTCATGCAAAATCTATGAAATCGCTTGAAACGTTTATCCGGAAAGCTGAAAAGGAACTCCCCCGGCTCCTGTTAGTTACTCCGATCATCGTAAGTTTTACCGGTAAAGTTACCAATAAACTTGATTCAGTAATTAAGAAGTTTGATCTTACCGTGTTTCATATACCCGAAAAAGACAGTTTAGAGAACATTGTCAGGTGCGCATTTTTAAAAAAGAATGATAAGCGTGAGCAAATGAACCTGTTATTAATTAATCAGGAGATCAAAACCGACCTTCTAAGAAAGCTCAAGGGAAAAACAGGAAAAATATGGGAGAAGGGGGAGGATTTTACAGACCTGTACTATGGAGTGGATGAATATGGAATAGTAAATACAATCGGCGATGAAGTGCTGCAAGTACTGGGATTTTCGAGGGACGAAATAATCGGCCGCCATTTTTCAGAGCTGATTGTCCGAAATGAGTTTGAGAGGGTGAAAAGGGCGTTTACTGAAAGAAGAACAGGGGCCCGTGGAGTTAAAGAAGTTCTAATCAGGTTTAAAACAAAGGATGGAGGGTATAAGGAATTTGTAATAGACGCTCAGGGTGTTCACATACCCTCAATGAAAGAGTGCCCCCGGAATAACCCTGGCAGGGTTTACATTGGAACATTTGGAGAAGTTAGGATAAGGGGAAGGCGTGAAGAATCAATGGATGTGTTTGATAGCTCTCCCGGGCCAATGGTCATTTACAGTCAAATCGATAAACGGATGGTCGTGAATAGAGGATTTGAGCAGTTTTCAGGGTATAAAAAGGAAGAGCTGTTTGATAAAAATCCCGGGTATTTTGAAAGAACTGATAAATCTTTTTTCAATCAATATATGGATCGTATTCAGACTGAGAAACACTGTGTCTATAACACAATTTTCGTGTCAAAGCAGGGAGATGAGAACTATTGTGAAGTTTCTCTCGACCTGGTGGAACTTGATGGCAAATCATATATAATAGCGTTTTACAACCATATGACGAACATGATGCAGGTGTTTGATGAGGTAGAAACGCTGATAAAATTGTCCTGGGATATCGGAAATACCGAAACTGTTGAAGGATTGATTGAAGCTTCCGCTGATAAAGTGGCATCCGTATTAAAGGCAGCATTTTTTACCATAGCAGTTTTAGGAAATGGAAAAAAAATTGTAGACAGGTACTACATTAAGAGCATAAATGAAAATGGATGGTTTGCCCCCGGGGAAACGCTTATTCATGAGTACATAAACCCTGTGATTGAGGAGGTAGCTACAGAGAAACAGACTGTTTACAGGGATATGGATGAAATATTTGAACCCTCATGTATTGATCATATTATGGGAAAAAGCGGAGAAGGGATTGCTGTCATTTCTCCTCTGATCGTAAATAAAAGGACAATCGGGTGCATTATTGCGCTTCATAAAAAAGACAGCTCATTTACTCTTCAGGGTATCCGTTTACTGGAGCTTTCATCAAATGTTATTGCCGCCGGTGTGCGCAAGCTCCGATTGGAGAAGGAGCTCAGGACGAGTCTTGAGAATCTTGAAGTTCGAGTAAAGGAGAGAACAAAAGAGCTGGAGGATTTTGTCTATACTGTTTCCCATGATTTAAAATCACCTCTTCACGCCGCAAAGAGTTTTGCAGAAATGGTGAAGGAACAGTTTGGACAGTATATAAAAAGCAGCGAAGACGATTATATTCTGAGAAGGATCGTTGGAAATATAGATCAATCGATTTCAATGATAGATGACCTTTTGCTGCTCTCGCGGATCGGTACGCAGAAATTAAAGATCGAAGAGGTAGATTTGAATGATATTATTCAGGATTACGCGGAGCAATTTAATGCGCTGAAAAATGAAAAAATCAGACTTGAAATCGACATCCGTGAAAAACTGCCCATGCTTCAAGTGGACAGGGGGAGGATAATTCAGCTTTTTACCAATATTTTTAACAACTCCATAAAGTATAAAAGGGGTAAAGATGTAAAAATTATTATTAATAGTGAGGGTTTAAACGGCAGGATCAGATTATCGATAGAGGATAATGGTATCGGAATTGATGAAAAGGATTTACCTAACGTGTTTAATATTTTCTACAGGGCAATTGCAGGTGATAAACCCAGATCCCCTGAAGGCTCCGGTGTCGGACTCACTATCGTTAAAAAAATTATCGAGCAGCATGGAGGTTCTATTGACATTAAAAGTAAGGCGAATGCAGGAACGACTGTTATTCTTGAACTGCCCCACTACCATAAATGAATATTTAACCGCTTCCTTTTTCAGCCGGCTATCTTCGAGTATTTAAATCCGTGCTGTCCGGTATTTAATAACGTTTAAATCCCCGGGCACGGCACAGATGGATTTCATTTATACCTTTTATCAATGACTTTTGCCTTTTTCATGCCTCTCTTTATTGTTCTTGGCTCAACTAGCTTAACTTTAGGTATGAAATCCAGCCGTTCTTTTACCTCTTTGATTATTGTAATCTCCAGTTCTGCTAGCTTCTTCATTTCATCAAAGAAGAAATCCCCGGATATCTCAACCTGAATCTCAAGCTCATCGAGGGTTTCTTTCTTATCAATGACAAGTTGAAATTTAGGGGCTGTACCGATCGCTTCAGTTAGTATCTGTTCAAACTGGGACGGGAACATATTCTGACCGTTCAGTATAATCATATCATCAATTCGTTCAAAAATTTTTCCCATTTTAATCAGGGTTCTACCGCAGGTGCACGGTTCATAGTACAGACAGGTCAGGTCTCCTGTCCGGTAGCGTATTAGTGGATATGCTTCCTTGGTTATGGTTGTGAGAACAAGCTCGCCTTTCTCGCCAGGACCCAGTACACTGCCGGTGTCCGGGTCTATAATCTCAGGAATAAAATGGTCCTCAGAAATATGAAGCCCATTTTTATGGTCACATTCAAATGAAACACCGGGACCGATTATCTCCGTTAATCCATAGTTGTCGGTAACAGAGATTGAAAGTTTCTCTTCGATCTCCTTTCTGAATGATTCGTTCCACGGTTCAGCACCGAATAATCCTTTGCTCAACGAAAGTTCGGCGGGAGTGATCCCCTTTTCATTCATCACCTCAAATAATTGCGCCGCATAGGTAGGCGCGCAGGCAAAGGCCGTTGTCCTGTAATCTCTCATAATGATTATCTGATTCTCCATATCAGCCTCAGAGCCTGGAATTACCGATGCTCCGATTTTTTCAGCTCCATAGTGGAAACCTATACCGCCTGTGAATAAGCCATAGGGAAAACATATTTGAATGATATCATCTTTTGTTACGCCCCCCGCGTAAAGAACCCGGGCTGTGAGCTCTGTCCAGTGTTCTATATCGTTTTTTGTATAACCGACTATCAGCGGTTGACCGGTAGTGCCCGACGTGGACTGCATCCTGACTACCTCTCTTAAAGGCACCGCGAACATATCATAGGGATAGGCTAACCTGAGGGTGTCTTTTGAGGTATATGGAATCTTTTTAAGATCACCGAGAGTAGAAATGGTATCCGGATCAAAGGAAATTTTATTAAAAAGGTTCTGGTAGTATGAAACCCTTCTGTAAACGCGGTTCAAGGTTTGCTGGAGCCTTTCAAGCTGTACCTGTTCAAGCTCATCTCTTTTCATTGTCTCGTATTTCTCATTCCATACTGGCATAATTTAACCCCTTAAACAAAGATCAAATACCGCAACTTTTTACAAGCTGTTCCCGCTGCTTTTTTGTATTAAACAAACCGGGCCGAACAGGTACCATCGATCATTCCTTTCCAAGATAAGCCCTTATAACTTCCTTATTGTTCATCAACTCTTCCTTTTCACCCGAGAGTATTATCTGCCCGGTTTCAATAACGTAGCCTCTCTGAGAGATATTTAGCGCGAGCTTCGCGTTTTGTTCGACCAGAAAAATTGTCAGCCCGGTTTGCTTCTGTAGAAGTATCAGTGTCTGAAAAATGCTTTCAACAATTTTAGGAGCGAGCCCAACCGAGGGTTCATCCATCAGGAGGAGTTTTGGTTCAGACATCAGGGCCCGGGCGATGGAAAGCATCTGCTGTTCGCCGCCTGAGAGTGTGCCCGCAAGCTGTTTTTTTCGATCAACAAGTGCGGGAAAAAGATCAAAAATCCTATCAATTTTATTATAAAGATTTTTTTTATTTCTAAAAGTGTAAAAAGGATATGTTCCGAGGATCAGGTTATCCATAACATTCATAGGGAAGAAAAGCTGGCGGCCTTCCGGTACAAGTGCTATCCCGAGTTTTACGATAGCGGAAGATGATAGATTTGTAATCTCTGTATCCTCAAATTGTATTGTCCCTTTGGTTTTCGGCATTAATCCCGCAATGGAATTGAGGAGCGTGGATTTACCTGATCCGTTTGCTCCTATTAAGGTCACAATCTCACCCTTTTGAATGTGCAGGGATACCGCTTTCAACGCGCAGATAGATTCATAATAGGACCTGAGTGATCGTATTGTAAGCACTTTATTTATACCCTGTCAATGACTGTTTTATACTAACTGTGCCTGCGGCTTTAAAACAAACAGACACTTTTAATAAGTTGTATTTTCGTACCGGCTAACCTCTGAACTCCTCTCCCAGATACACAGATATGACTCTTTCGTCTCTCTGGACATCTTTCGGAGGTCCGTCCGCGATTTTTTGCCCGAAATTAAGCACCACTATTTTGTCCGAGATTTCCATGATAAGGTCCATATCGTGTTCCACAATGAGAATCGTTATGCCAAGCTCTCTTACTTTATAGATTGCGTCTATGAGGGTTTTGGTTTCTGTAATATTTAATCCTGCCGCAGGTTCGTCCAGGAGGATCAGTTCCGGCTCACTCGCGAGTGCCCGTGTTACCTCAACGATCCGCTGTTTTTCGAAGGGGATGGTATTTATTTTCCTGTCCCGTAAATGCTCAATATTCATGAAACTCATCCAGTAGAGTGATTTTTCCCGTATCTCTTTTTCTTCTTTCCTGTACCTTCTCAGATTGAAAGCACAGGTGAAGAATCCGGATGCTGACAGGGTATGCCTTCCTACCATAACGTTTTCAAGGACGTTCATATTTGAGTATATATTGAGCTTTTGAAAGGTCCTGGCTATCCGGAGGTACGGTATTTCGTGGGGCTTCAGAGCATCAACCCGTTTGCCCTTAAATGTGATGCTTCCCGTATCAGGCCTTATAAGACCGCTGATGATATTAAAGAGTGTTGTTTTTCCGGCACCATTCGGACCAATAATTGAAGTGATGCTGCTTTCTGCTGACTCAAAAGACAGTCCGGAAATTGCCTTCAATCCTCCAAAAGATTTTGTTATTTTTTCAGCTGTAAGGACATTTTCCATGTGTCTGTGTTTTTCCTTTTTAGTTACGGGCGCTCAATATCTTTCTCAATGGTATTTTAATCCCGTATAAACCTTCCGGCCTTAAAAGCATTATGGTCATGAGAATTACCCCGTAGATAAGGATATCGTAATCTTTAAAAAACCTGAGATATTCGGGTAACACAGTTAAAACTGTAGTTCCTATAATCGCTCCCCATATGTTTTCCATGCCTCCTACGGCAACCATGGTTACAAGAACTATTGAGAACCCAAGGCTGAATGTTCCCGGGCTCAGGAAAGTGATGTAATGAGCATAGAGAAAGCCGGCAATAGACGCGTACCCCGCGCTGAGAACAAAAATATAGAGTTTCAAACGGAATGTATTTATCCCCAGGGTTGCAGATTCTGTTTCAGCTTTATGGATCGCTTTGAGGGCTCTCCCGAAACGGGAGTTAATAATGTTTAATGAAAGAAAAAGTATCAGGCTCACTATCGCCCACACGAAGATATAATACTTGTAATCACTGTCCAGTTCCACTCCGAATATCTTTATCAGCGGGATGTTTCCAAATCCTGATGGACCGCCTGTCAGTGTAAGAAGTTCATTGAATACAATGAAAACTATTTCACCAAGACCCAGGGTTGCCATTGCAAGATAATGCCCCTTGAGCCGCAGGGTCGGTATGCCTATAATAAAAGCAACTGTGACAGTCAACAGAAGGCTGAGAGGAAATGAGAAAATAATGGGCATGTGAAGTTTGGTCGTGAGGACTCCTGTCGCGTATGCGCCTATACCGAAAAATGCTGCCTGCCCCAGGGAAATCTGCCCCGCGTAACCCATCAGGAGGCTTAATCCAATGGTTATTATTATATTGATACCGAGGAATATTAAAATACCAACATAGTACGGATTTCTCAGGATGGCCATGAGAATAACTGAAACAATAAAGGTTAATCCCGCTTTTGAAAATGACGTCTTGAACAAATTTTTCATTTTCAGCATATTACCATAAACCTCCGGCTGCTGTAAATCAGCATACACGGTTAATAAGTTTTAAGAGATTCTATTTCCTTTTTACCAAAGATCCCGCCTGGCCGGAAATAGAGCACCATTAAAAGTATAACAAGCGCAACTGCGTCCTTATACCCGCTTGAGAGAAGTCCGGCAGAGTATGATTCAAGCAGTCCAATAATAAGTCCGGCAGCCACCGCCCCCCCCATGTTACCCAGTCCTCCCATTACCGCTGTCCCAAATCCTTTAAGACCTAATAGAGAACCCCTATCATAGTGTGCGAGTGCTATCGGGGTTACGATTACTCCCGCGATTCCCCCGATACAAGCACTAAGTGCAAAAGAAATCATAACCATTTTATTGACATTAATGCCAACAATGCTGGCAGCCCTTTTATTATAAGAGCATGCTTTCATTGCCTTGCCGACAATCGAGAATCTGAAGAAAGCCATGAGTGCGGCTACGATGAGGCCAAGGAAGCCCAGTATCCAGATTGTTTGAGGAAGAATCGTCGCGCCAAAGAACATAATTGGTTTATCACCGCTGAATGATGGAAGCACATAAGCGTCTTTTCCCCAGATAAACATGGCGCCGCCCTTGAAAAGGATCGAGGCGGCGATTGTAATAATAATGAGGGTGATGATAGACGGGTTTTTTAAAGAGCTTATGGCAACACGCTCAAAGAGTATTCCGATACAGGTTACAATGGTTATAGCGAAAAACCCTGAAAGTAAAAGGGGTATGTGGAGGGAGTTATGAAAGTAGACAGCAGCCATCCCTCCCAGCATAACAAAATCGCCCTGGGCCAGGTTGATAATTCCGGTAGAATTGTAGATAATGTTAAATCCTATCGCAACCATGGCGTATATGCTTCCGATTGTTATGCCAGAAAGTGTATATTGAAGAAGCTGAACACCGATATTCATCAAACCTCCTCACTGCTCTTTTTAAACTTCAGGCTATTCGCGTGAAGTTTTTTTTAACAGGTAATTTCCTGCGCCGCCGCCGGGGTAATAGTTAGTCCGGGTGTATACATTCCATTTAACCTTTCGATTGACAGCTTCCCTGGTCGTGAGCGCACCTGTGCAGTGAAAGTAATAAGATTTTTGTGTGAAGGAAATTATTTTTAGAGCAAAAATTGACCTTACAGAGGTTTTATACGAAAAACAAAATGCCAATCACGGCTCATATTAAAAGGCAGGGACAGGCCCGCGGGCCTGTCCCTGCCAACGATGAAAAATTATCACTTTGAAAGCTAAAGTCTCCTCTGGTGCGTCCCGATATTTTTCAACACTTAAAGGAGTTAATCTTTAAGAACAACAAACTGTCCGTTTCTAACTGTGAGCATTTCAAATGCCTCTTTTGTTAAACCGGTATGATCGGTGGCTGAATAATTGAATACACCTCCGGTCCCGGCAAAACCAGTGATGTTTTCTATGGCATCCCGGATAGCGGATTTATCCGCGCCGGCTTTTTTCAGTGCTTCAGAGAGAATCCACATTGCATCCCAGGCATGTCCACCAAAGGTGCTGACCGGTTCATTGTATTTATCTTCATACAATTTTTTATACTCCATCAGGACCTTTTTTTGAGGATGGGAACCGGATACTGTATCAGCGGCCAGCAGCCGGCCTGCCGGGAATATTATTCCTTCAGCGGCTTCTCCTGCTGCCTTTACGTATTTTATGTTTCCGAATCCATGACTCAGGTACAGCGGTATATCCATCCCCAGCTGGCGCATATTTTTCGCAACTATTACCTGAGCAGGGACAATTGACCAGTTAACCAGTGCTTCAGCGTCTGTTCCTCTTATCTTTGTTAACTGCGGGGTCATGTCGGTATCTGCCGGACCATAGGTCTCATCAGCAACAATTGTGAGTCCAAAGTCTCCGGCGAGATTTCTAAGCTGTTCCCTTCCGGCAGCTCCGAATCCGGTTGTCCCGGACATTAACGCGACATTTTTTATACCGTGGTCTCTCATGTGGCCATATATTCTTTCAACAGCATGACTGTCGAGCTGGGGTGTCTTAAACACCCATTTTTTCACAGGCTCCACAATTGGTGCAGCGGCGGCACAGGAAATAAGAGGGACCTCTGCCTTTTCAATAATGGGAATAACAGCCATGGTGGTTCCACTGCGCGACGGGCCGATAATTGCAAGCACTTTATCGCTGTTGATGAGTTTTTTAACCGCATTTACCGTTTTAGTCTCGTCACCAACACTGTCTTCTATTACGAGCTCAATAGGTACACCGTTTATTCCACCATCACTGTTAATCATGTCCGCGACCATCACTACTGTGTTCCTCTCCGGTTCACCGAGCCATGATGCGGGGCCTGTAATGGCAAAAACAGCTCCAATCTTATAGCTCTCTGCTTCTGGTTCTTTCTCGCCAAGGACAATCAGAGGGACGAGGGCTATAAGCGCGGCCATAATTGCAACAACAAAAATTGTTTTTTTCATAATACTTCTCCTATGTTGAGTTTAAAGTAGTATTTTATTTATTATCTAAGATTTGTCAAGGATAATATGTTTGACTCCTTGCTTTTTTGTATTATTTTTTGAAAAATTACTCGATTTTTGGGGGAGTAACAATGAAAACTTTTGTTGAAACCTCGTCAATCCTGCTGGATGGCATCGATGAGATGATTCAGGATGGATACTTTAATGATAGAACTGAAGCTGTCAATCAGGCAATAAAGGAAATGCTCGACCGCTATAAACTTGGAAAGTTAAGGTTGAAGGAAAAGCATTATAATGAAAATAGAAACAATGAACATAAATGAAGTATCTCTAAAGAATGTTTTATGTAGTTTACAAACGGGAAAAACATGAGAAAAAATAGAATATTCATATTTTTTACAGCTGTTTTTATCTGTACATCTTTTTTCTCCTTCTCAGCTGAAGTTATTACATCTGACATAAATAATGACGGAGAGGTAGATGGCTGGACTTATCTAAGGAACGGAAAGGTTGAGAAACAGGAAATTGATATGAATTTTGATGGGAAAATTGACGCTGTATATATCTACGAGGAAAATGGAAAGGTAAAAGAAGAGATTCTTGATACAGATTATGACGGGAAAATGGATAACTGGAGGAAGTTTGATGACGGGGAATTGATGATCGATTCCCTGGACAGTGACAGCGATGGAAAGGCAGATCTCTGGATATATGTTGACAGGGAGAGAATTTACAAAATTGAAAGAGATACAACTGGAGATGGAAAACCTGATAAAGTTGCCGAATACTATGAGTAGTCATACACGTGTATGGTAATATCTTGACCAAAAATATGATTTACAATATATTTATCTTGAAATTTTGCTGGCGTAGCTCAACGGTAGAGCAGCTGATTTGTAATCAGCAGGTTGCGGGTTCAATTCCCATCGCCAGCTGATGGGAAAATAGGATAGTTTATTTTCAATGGTTTTGAGTGCTGCTTAACAGCAGTTTCGTTCAATGGGGAGGTTCCCGAGCGGCCAAAGGGAACAGACTGTAAATCTGTCGTCATTAGACTTCGGAGGTTCGAATCCTCCCCTCCCCAGAGTGATAAGTTTTAATATTTATTGAGGTTGTTGATCTTCCCGGGAATTAACAGGTCATTCTATCGTATTGTATTTTAACAATTTTTTATAATAATAAGAATTTCCTGTATCTAAAATTTCCAGTATAATTCTTTCTGAGACTTTCCCGACCCCTTTAAGCTTTAACAGATCTCCAAAAAAAATATCCACCCGTCAGAGCTGACTGCGTCACGATTGCCTTGACATAATGTCAGTATTTGTTGTATCCTACAAGGAAATCTGCAGAAGTTTAATTTTGAGGAGGAACAGGTCATGAAGGCAAGTCTGGTTCCGGTATATTTCAGGTCCGGCAGGGATGATGAATTTAATGAACAGGTATACAGGTTAAAAGGTTTACTGTCTGAAGAAGCGGAGTTATTAGAGCCTGAGGCTCTGGGCTCGACACTACCTGAAGCAGATGCTGTTATTTTCCCGCAGCTTGTCGGGGACGCCTTCAAGCAGATCAAAGATATTAAAAAGATCAATATTCCTATTCTTGCCCTCACGTCTGAGTTCGGAACTGTTGCCATGTGGGACTGGGAAATTGTCAGTTTTTTAAAATCTGAAGGTTTAAAAGTTTTTGCTCCCTATAATATTGGGCTGACGAAAACAATCTGCCGCAGCCTGGGTATCAAAAGGGAATTAAAAAATACAAAATTTGCAGTGTTTCAGGACAATCCGGGGGAGGGTATGCAGGCGAGCATATTCAAACGTTTCTGGTGGTGGGAGGACAGGTGCACCCGGCTCATCAAAGAGAAGTTCGGAATTACAATCGTGAAGAGGAGCTTTAAAGCACTGGGGGAAGACGCTAAACAAATTCCCGATCAAGAGGCGGAAGAAGTTTGGGAAAAACGGAAGCTGAATACGGAGGGCGTCTCACACAGGGCGATTTTGAGTGCCGTTAAAATGTACCTGGCAGTAAAACGGGAAATTGATAAAGATGATGCTATCAGAGGAGCGGGGATGAACTGTCTTAACGAGTCCTTCTATTCAGACACCACACCATGTCTGGCGTGGAACATGCTTTTCGAGGAGAGGGGGCTTATATGGGGATGCGAGGCTGATACCCTGTCTCTTGCAACAAAGTACATCATACAAAAATCCCTGAACGCGCCGATCATGATGAGCAATATTTACCCTTTCCTCATGGGAATGGCGGCGCTAAAGCATGAAAAAATAGATAAATTTCCACAGATCCCGGAGCCGGAAAATCATCTATTAGTGGCCCACTGCGGCTACCTTGGAGTGGTGCCCCAGTCTTTTTCAACAGAATGGACACTTAAGCCCAAAGTCCTTGCAATAGTCGATGATAATGCCACCGCTATAGACGCGAGGCTTCCATTAGGAAGCCTTACTCTGGCAAAATTGCATCCCATGCTCAATAAAATAATGGTTGTGAAGGGAAATCTTGAAAGTTACGCTCAATATCCTGACTCTGATTGTCGAAATGGAGCAGTCATAAAAATACGGGACGGCCACAGATTAATGCACTCATTTTATTCCCATCATTACCTTTTAATTACAGGGCACAGGAGTACAGAGATCGGTGTCATGGCCAGGGTATTTGATCTTGAAATAGAGGAATTTTAGGGCAGTTTCCGGTTAAACCGCACACTCCTCTTTTGCAAGATTTCCTTGCAAATAACATCCCTTCTAATTATATTTAGTTTAAGGACTGTAAATGAGAATACCTTTCTGGATATGGATAATTATAGGGCTTACCGCAGTCAGCTGGATCCTGCCCGATGGCATACCAGGTGAGGAGTTTGCCCTTCCTGCCATTGCCATAGCCGGTCTATTGCTGCGCAGATTATTTATGAAGAATTTCTATCAGAAGCAGTACCAGCAGTATCAACAGCGTCAGCAGGCAGGCGGGAAGACATCCGGGAGCTCATACGGAAGCGGCAGTACCCAGTCGCAGGGATCAAGTTCCTTTTATAACAGATTCAGAAGCTGGGGATCAGGTTTTCAGCAGGCTCAAACAGTTTCTCCTGAGAAAGATCCCTATGAAATGTTAGGGGTTGACAGGGGCGCCCCAATGGATAAAGTAAAAAAGGCCTACAGGAACAAACTGAAAAAGTTTCATCCCGATATCGTGGCGAATCTAAAGTTAGGGGCCGAGTACAAGGAGATGTTTGAGGAGAAGACACGGGAAATTCAAAGGGCCTATGAGCAGTTGGGTGGTAAGTAATGCCCCTCTCTTTCAAGAAATCAAAGGACCGCAGGAGTATAGATGTTGATGGGGCCGTCAAGAAATTAAAATCTCTGTACAGAGAATATTCAGAGCAGTACGGGACTAAACTGTTCAGCCTGAGAGGTTTTGAGGACCGGTATCGAAGCGCCTTAATAAACAAACTGAATATAAACACGTTTTTACTTGCCGAAATAGAAGTATTTGAAGAACTGAAGAAAAAGGTTAAAAAACCTGACACCACCGGGCAAACAGGAACTTCTTATAGTGAAATCGCTGACAGAATAATTGAAAAAAACCTTGAGAAAATAAGAAAGTACAGATGTATTGATTTTCACCCTGATGCAGAAGAGGAGACTAAATATCTTCTGGGTGCGGTTACGGATTTTTATTACGAGGTCTGGGACAAAGTAACCGATCTGTTGAGAACCCTTGGGTTAAAAGCCAATTTAGATTTGCGGATTAAACTTGAGAATGATTTTTCTTACTTTGTAGTACCGATACGCGGGTCCTATTCTAGAGCTGTTGATGATTATATAATTTTTTTATCCAGAAAGAATCCAAAGGATAATGAAAAAGCCACTGTTAACTTTATGAAGAATGGAGGCATCCTCCTCAATAACTGTTTGAGAATGGTTAACGACGGCTTGAATACTATTCAAAATCTACAGGAATCTGAAGGAGAGCTCATTGAACTAAAGCGCTATAAGTTGAAGCTTGTGAGAGTTATAGAAGATTTTCGCCTATCGGATATAAGAGGTTATTAACATTTTTCGGGTAATTTTAAATTTTTGAACATCTTTATAAGATAAGATAATTCTTGAATTGAAGAAAAAAGTTTATTATTCTTTAGCGTTCAGAACAGTTTCTATGCAGCGTTCGAAAATGCGGCCGTCGTAAAGTGGTATTACCTCAGCCTTCCAAGCTGAAGTCGTGGGTTCGATTCCCATCGGCCGCTAATTTTACCTTTCTTTGTCCTGTAAGGAGTTTTTCCGCGGCAATCGATAGAAGAGTTTCCCTTTTATTTTTAGATGGATCATCCAGGATTATTTCCAGCAGGTTGTTCAGGATTTTACCAACCCGGGGGCCTGGCTTCATATTAAACTCCTGCATGATGTCATGGCCGTTTACGGCAAGGTCTTTTACAGTGATAGCACTTGCCTCCTCCAGCACTTTTCTGATCCGTTCTTTGAGGTTCATAACAGATTTTGATTCCCCTTTTTTCAGGCCGTTGCCGATCCTGTCTGCTTTTCTGAGCTTAAAAACGTCTTCCAGGTTTTCCAGGCCGACCTTTCTGATAAATCTCCTTACAGCACCGTCGGTCCACTGGTTCGTGTAGTGAAACATATGATTTCTTATTAAGTGGGTTACAGTTTTTATGTCATTATTGCTGAATCTGAGCCTTCGCATAATTTTATTTGTGATGGAGGCGCCAATTATTTCATGGTTATAGAAAACTGACCTTTTACCCTTTTTACCTTCCTGGACTTCCCGCCTGGCATGGTATTTTCCAATATCATGAAAGAGCGCTGCGAGCCTTATACGGTAATCGTCCTGATTGCCCGCATCGCATGAATAGAGATTGTGATAATATATATCATATCTGTGGTACCTGTTTTGTTTTATTCCAAAACCGTCCAGAAGTTCCGGAATGGTGAGATTTAATAATCCCGTTTCTCTTAAAAGTTCTATACCGGTTGAAGGTTTTACGGATTGTACGATCTTAATAAATTCTTCCCTGATCCTTTCCGCGGACACCATTACGGCACGTTCAAGACATTTTGATATTGCCTCAAAAGTGGATTTTTCTATGGAAAAACCAAGCTGTGCCGCGAACCTGCAGGCCCTGAACGGCCTCAACCCGTCTTCATTGAAACGTTCAACAGGATCGCCTATTGTTCGGATTATTTTT